>JAYSZM010000206.1:0-2506 GCA_043738015.1 Lysobacterales bacterium | reverse complement strand
AGGCCCGCGGCGGCGGCCGCTGCCTGCTGTCGATCTGCACCGCCGGCGGCATGGGCGTGGTGGCGATCCTGGAGCGCTGAGGGTTTCGCGAGCGGCTTGGAATAGGCTTCTCGTCTGCGTCTGCATCGGCACGTGTGCAACTAGCGCCCCGATGATCGTGCGCGACTTGACGGCTAACGCCGCGCTAATGCGTCAGCAACAAGGCCACTGAATCTGCAGCGGTTCCGAAAACTGCACTGCACCGCAGTGTTACTGGCTGTACTCGGACAATAGTTCGCGAATTTCCTGCCTGCACAATTGTCCGCTCTTCAATACTGCCGAAAGATCATTTCTGCTTGATGGATAAGTGCGCTGGTTGACGGGGACCTGGCCGCTTGGCGCTTGGCCGCATCCTTCAAAGCCTGGCGTATTGCATCGCATCGATTGCCTGCTGGATGACGAGCAAACCCACGGTTCAGTTGGCTTTTTCCAGGTGTCGGTCCAACAAGTTCTGGCCGGCTTCGTCGAGATCCTCACGCATCGGTGCGTACCAGGCGCCGATGTCGGCCGGAGGCAGGATCTCGCGCAGGATCTCTTCAGACTTCGCGAGGAACTCGCCGAAGAACGGCAGACCGTAACTCCACAGCAATTGGGAGTCCGTGGTCTTTACAGCGCGGTAGGAGCCCGCCAACCAATTCAAATGTGGGAGGCAGGCCGCCAGCTCCCCCGCCTGCTGCAATGAGGAGATGTAGGTTGTCCGCATCCGCGGCATCGGCATTTCCTCGGAACCGTGGTTCAACTCGATCGCGCGCTCGAACCAAGCCTGTCCTCGAAGCAGTTCGCCTGCCACCACCGACGTCGTCGCCAGCTGCAACGCGTTGAATGCCGACGGCTCCAGTCCGAACAGCTCATGGTAATGGGCGAACGAATCCGGCCAGCGCTCCAGTCGCGCCAACGCGAGGGCACACAGCCTGTGGGCATCGGCCCGGACTTCCGGAAGCGGATGCATGCAATGGGCTCGGGCCATTGACAACGTCGCCGCGTAGTTCTCGGCACTCAGCGCCGCGATCGCCGGAGCGAGCTCCGCCGGGGTTGGCGCAGAATCCGCGTTTTCCTTGGTCGAGGCCGGCATGGGCAACTGCCCCGGAATCGGCAGGATGCCGGCTGGTCGGATCTTCTGGCGCAGTGACAGGTAATCGTCGTGCGGCAGCTGCCACGCGGTGATCAACGTAGCGGCTGAACTCTTGATGCGACCGTCGTCAGCTCTTTCATGGGCGACGACTTCGATATCCAACCATCGGGCCGTGGGATCGGATTCCACCCACTTGCCGGCCAACTTGAGCGTGCGCCACGTAGAGGCAAGGTCGTGGCCGACTGCGTCAACCGCACGGGGTGCGCTCAGTAGCGCAGCTACGCCCTGATAACGCAGCAGGGAGAGCAGATTGGCACTATCGTCGTCGTGCCAATACAACTCGCCGGCGAAATCCCTCTCCGCCCGTTTGCCAGCTTGCTCGCTAAAGGGCTCATTCGACATCCCCCGCGCGATCAGCACCGGAACGAGGCCAAGCAGTACTGCTTCCAGCGCCATGCCGGCAACATCGACCAGCAGTGCGCCCACCTGCGCCGGCGTGGGAGTTGCGCCCAGTGGATGGGCGAACAACTCTCGGGCGGAGTAAAGCCACCACGGCAGCAGCATCAAGCCAACCCAAGCAAGCGCAAACACCGTGTTGAACAACGCCGATCGGCTTCGGGTCGAGGGCGCGATCATCCCGACGGCAAGGACGTTGGCGACCATGAACAGCAGGTCGCACAACGCGATGCTGACGAATCCGGACGCCGACGCGCGGGCCCAGGCGAACAGCACGCCCACGACCAAAGCGGATGGAATGCCTACCAACAGCGCCACCGAGACGCTTCGCAAGCCGATGCGTCCTGAGGACTGGTAGGTGGGAAGGGAGTCGGAAGAAGCGGTCATAGGTAACAGTTTCTCGGTGGACTTGGACATCATCATGCAGAGCGCCTTGGCGCGGAACGCGATGGAAGTTGTGGCTGGTGTTGCTTGCCATCGGACCGCTGGGTCGACGGCTGCGCGGGGCAATCGAGGGCACTTGAGGTGCGGAGCCCGTTAGTACGAAGCGGTGTAGTCCTTGTCCAATAGCATCAAGAGACTTGTTGCCGCCTCATGCTGTTGCGCCGGCTCTCCGCCCAGTACTGCGCCGTTGTGCAACTGACCGCTCACGACCGAATGGGTGATGTCGGCGTGCAGGAACTCGACCCGCAGCAGCGCGTGGCTGCCCCAGTTTGGGCCAGCCAGTCATTCGGCCACGCGGATTCAGACGCTGCTGTTGTCGTTGTCGTTGGCGTCGTCTGTCTAGCTAGCGACGCGCTAATGGGCCAGCGGCAAGGTCCGAGATCAGCGGTGCAACTTCCTAGGGGGTATCCTAGATTTTGTGTAAACGGGCCACTGGCAGGAGACTGCCGCAAGACCCGGAGACACCATGAGCAATCGCAAGCACGAAGTATCCGA
>JAYSZM010000205.1:0-11371 GCA_043738015.1 Lysobacterales bacterium | reverse complement strand
TCCACGACGCCATTTACAAGCCGCTCTCGAGCGACAACGAAAGGAAAAGCGCAGACTGGGCCGCGGCTTTCCTGTCCACGAACGGATCGCCTGCCGAGGAGATTGACCGCGTTCGTCGGCTCATCATGGTCACGCAGCACGACGCCCCGACACACACAGGAGATGAGTCGATTCTGGTCGACATCGATCTGTCCATTCTGGGCGTCGATCCTGAGACCTATGAAATTTTCGAGCGTGGCGTACGTAAGGAATACAAACTGGTCCCGCTATTCATCTATAGAAGGAAAAGAGCGCAGGTCTTGCAAGCTTTTCTGGATCGGCCCCGAGTTTACAAAAACGAGCCCTTCGCAACAGAGCGGGAGGCTCAGGCCAGGGAGAATCTGGCCAATGCCACTCCACGCTGTCGGCGCGCGCACCCAGGGAACCCGGTCGCTAGCAGGCGCCTGAGGGATAGCGGTTCCTGGTGAAGGTCTTCTTGCCTCTGCCACATGGGTACAACGGCAAAGGCAGCGGAGCAAACTCCGCTCTTCATTAATCAAGAAGATGCTGCCAAGGACAATTGATCGTGGAAATTGTCCCTGGCACCATTTCCCGGTTGCAGTCACGGTGTTTGCACTGGAACTCATGCGCGTCGATTGTTCCTTCGACTACTCCCGCTGAATCCGAGTGTTCATCGCCGCCCGACGCAACTCGATCTCGGTCACGACCAAACTCGCAATATCCTCAGCGTTTCGAATCTGCGGTTCCGTCCACTCTCGCGGCACGGAGTCGACCGCGCAGAAGGCACCGATCACTTCGCCCGAGACGAGCACCAGCGGCACGCCGAGGTAGGCTGCCACACCGAGTGATTCCACCGTCGGCACCTTCCGATATACCGGGTGTGATTTCGTGTCCGGAATTGCCAGCGGGGTTTCGCCCTCGATCGTGAAATGGCAAAAGGTCTGGCCAGCAAGCTCACGCGCAGAGGCCAGCGGCTCACCAAATCCGCAGTGACTTAGATAGAAATCTCGGTGCTCGTCCACGAGGGAGATGAAAGTCGTCGGAGCTTGCAGCAATTGTGTGCCGATCCGCGTGAGGCGATCGAACCCGCCCAATGTGGGGCTGTCCAGGAGTCCTGTCGCTGCGACCGCGGCAAGACGTCGTGGACTCGATTGCGCCCTCCCCGGGCTCGCCGCATGGCCATCAGGACACGCAGCTTTTGCTTTGGACTCCAGGATCGCCTCCCCGGCCGGCGAGATGCCGTGGCTGGTGAAAATCCCGAACCGCCGCTCAAGATAGGTCTCGACGCTGACCCATTCCGCTTGATATCGGATTGTTCGCGTCCAGGCACACAGCGTGACCAGCTCATCGTCGGGGTTGGAACTTTCTGGGTGCGGCGTGGGATTGTTGGTCATATGGACGATGTGGGGGAAAGGGCCGCGAAACCAATGGCGAAGCCGAGGCCATTCATCTTCAGTCAAGGCCAACGGTGTGGTGGCCCGCCCGAGTCATGACGCTATTGTCCTGGTTACACATTAGTTTGATCGTCTGCTGTCGGCCTATTGTGTTGAAAAACTCATGTGCTGCGACAGACGCCTGAAAAGTGAACCACGAGAAGGCGATTTCGCAGCACGTGAGTTTTTCAGCACAATAGGCCAGAAGCGGACATTCGACCGCGATCGCGCATTCGAACCTCTTGATGGACCGTCCAGTGCACTCACGGTCGCTGTCCATTTCCATGCACGATTTCAGCGTTCCGAATCGTCGACGCAAAGCGTGAATGTGCGCGCATCCGTGCCCACACGCGAGGCGTCGCCCTGGCGATGATTACTTGAGCTCTTCGATCCAGGCCTGACTTCGGACCCGATCTGATGTGGATTCTTGGGCCAGTGAGGCTTGTTGCTCTCGGTCATCAAGCAGTTGCTGAGACCGACGCTCGATTTCCTCACTGCTGCCACTGGCCTTGGCTTGCAGCACGACTTCGACTGCAGCCGCTCCAGCGAATTCCACCTGGGCTTCTGCCAGGGCGACTTGGGCACCTACTCGCCATGCCGACGCCTCTGTGGCGGATCGAAAGGCGCTGATCCACCGTGCTTGTTCGTCCGCGACGATCTGGAGAAGCTCATACCGGCGCTCGAGATACCGATTCACCCGGTCGAAGTCGGGACACGTCACAGGCGAAGCGCCCGCCTCCATCTCGTCATCGCAAATCAGCACGTGTTCCGACTGATTGGCGAGTGCGCGATCCAGATCCAGCCGTCGCTGTTCTACCGTTGTCTGCTTTTCAGCGGAGAGCAATGCGGCCGCCTCTTCTTGAAGGCGCGCCGCGTCGACCGAGGCGATCGCCTTGGCAACCCGGGCCGACGCCGCCGCGAGCGCGGCGTTGGTCTCACGCAGAATCGCTTCCAGAGCTTCGATGGCGCTGGCCGCCGTCTCGATTCGATTCTGGTTGTCGTCGAGAGCCTGTGTCTCTTTCGCTAGCTCGGTGGCATACCGCGCAAGAATCGGTTGCAGAAAGGCGCGATCAGCCTCTGCGCTCGAGGAGAATCTTTCCTCCGCGGCGCCGACCGACGCTGCCAATTCATCCAGTTTGGTCAGGAACAGCGCGCCGCTGGTGATGGCACCGATCGGCTGTGGACGCCGTCCAAGCGCCACAGCGAAATACGGATCCAACGCGGCTTGTCCGTCGTCGCGGCACCCCGACCCCCTTGCAGACTTGCCGGCCTCGCAAAACGAGTGCCCTGTGGAGGATGTCGTGCAGTAGGTCGTTGCGCACGCAGAAATCGCAGCATCATTCAGCGAGACGTTTTCGCACTCATGCCTGCGGTGCAGGGGCGTGACCCGCAGGCACGCGTCGTACTCCCCTTGTGTCTCGCAGTGCGCCACATTGATGGGAATGATCTCGCCAATTCCCACGCCCGCTACACGGCGCACGCGCTTCCAGTCGGGATAGAACTGGAAAGCCAGCTTGAGCGCCGGATGCACAGGCTTGAAATCGTTGGACAGCCCGCCGACGGCGTCGCTCAGATCGGGCCATTCGCTGCCTGCCTGGGTCAACGCGATGATGGACCTGGTCTTTTCACGAAGCGGACCGATGGCTTTCGCGGCGTCCTTGAGCCTCGCGACTTGCCCTCGCTCATACATCCACTCCTGCATCCGTTGGCCGATCACGGAGGTCGTCTGCCGGAGCCGGTCCCGTTGTTGATCAAGTGATTCATCGGATTCACCGGCTACGACGACAGGATCGGCTGAACGCTTTCGCGGGCTGCCGCTCAAGATGACCGCCTGCACCTTTCCCGCCTCGCACACGAGCTCTGCATTGGGGGGACTGGGCCAGTAGAGTGTTTTTGCAATCGCTTCGAAGTCCCGCAATATGCCGAGGTCTTGCATTCGTCCGAAGTCCTCGGGCAGCCAAGGTGGTGTGGGCAATGGCGACCGGGGGCCCGGATTCGGTCGAGGTAGTGGCAGCACGTCCTTGGCGAAGAATTGAATCTCGCGCTGCGATTCCTGCGCGTGAACGATGGCGACGGCACCGGTGAAGCAAGCTGCAGCGACCACGAAACGCTTCAGTCGGGGGCTCATGGCTGAAGCTCCCGCAATCGTGCCTCGAACTTCGCGACCTGCTCCAGACTCTGCTCGTTCTCTTTCGCATACGCATCAGCCCGCGACTCCCAGACCCAGCGCCAGCCTGCCCAGAATGCATCGTTGTACTTGGCTACCTGAGAGTTCAGCGTCTCGCGGTCCTTGTTGAGCTTGGTGGTTTGCTCGGAGAGCAGCATTTTCGCTGCAGTAAGCTCCTGCTGGTCCTTCGCCTGCGCACTATCGATCTCGGAAATCTCACGTTGCAGGCCTGACAGGCCATTGCGAGTCGCACCTGCGTTGTACTTGTTGTTGTCTATCCACGCGCGGTAATTGTCTTTCCGGATCTTGTGATCGCAGTAGTCAAAGTATCGCCCTTCCGGACATTTGTACGGGCTGTCGTGAAACTCAGTGGCGATGACCTTGTTGTATCGATTCAGATCGTCTTGTGCCGCTCGCTGCTCCGCGACCTTTCGACTTCGCTTCGTCTTCCGTTTGTCGATGGATGAGGTCAGGCCGTCAACGGTTCTGCGACTCACGTTAACTTTTCCCTCAAACGCTTGAACCTGCTGCGACAATATTTCGTTTTTGGCCTTCCACGCCATCAGATCGGTCTTGGTCTTCTCGATCTTAGCGATGTCCACCTCGAATTCCTTCGCCTCGGCGAGCAGGATCGCTTTCATCGCGAGGAGCGTGGATTCAACCTTTGCCGCACGCTCCACCACATCGGCACGCCACACCTTCTGCTTGTCCGCCAGCGCCCCTTCTGCCTCGTTGATCGCCGGGATGTAGCCGAGTTCGATGTCCGCCCATCCGAACTCGAACCTCTTCTGAAACAGGTCCAACGCCCCCGCGCCGTGTGCCAGAAGGAGACGGTATCCTTCCGCAAGCGCCCTCAGCGACAGAACCGCGGCCCTCAGTTGTGCGCGGTTGCCATCGAATACCCCGGACTGTCCCGCGGAGTACTCCACCTCGCCCATCGCATCCCCAAGCCGAATCAATCCCGTCCTCAGCTGATCTCTGCGGGGATGTCGATCGCTCGATAGCTGTGTACTGGGCAACTCGACATTGAACTCGGGGGCCGGAATGGCTGCAATTTCCTTCTTCAATTCCGCGATCGGCTTGTCCAGCTTGAGTGTGTCGTAAGGCGATGTTTCCGGCGGCTTGCCTTGAAGAGCGCTCAAACTCGCTCCGATCAACCAGTCGGTGATCTTGTAGATCTGCTTGATCTGCTTCTTCGCAGCCTCAACGTCTTTCTTTGGCCAGGTGCCGCGGTCTCTCGGAACTCCCTGAGCGCAGACGTAAGACATCGAGAAGGCGAACAACAGCAAGGCAATCCACACCGCGACGCGCGAGCGCACTGGCATCCGGCGCAACGGACTCGTTTGTCGAAATCGAACGGGCATCAAGCCATCCTCCATTCTCCGCGTGCGAGTTTCACCTGGATCTGGCGACCCACTCTCGAACCGATGATCAATGCGCGCCGACCGCTAGGTCTCGGAGGCTGCGTCGAAATCAACCGGACGTGCGCGCGGCACGACCTCGAAGGACGCATCCTCAGGAATCTGCTGGACTTCACCTTCCCAGTTAGTGAACTTCAGTCCTGTCAGTCCATTTGGTCTAACCGGCCGGTTGAGGTAGCCGCTCTTGGTCTTCACCCTGGCAATCACGATGATATCGCCGTTCTCCGCGCGCTGCACCCTGAGACGCGAAACCGACGTCCACGGAATGGTCGTAGTGGGTCCTGTACTTTCGCCGATCAGAATGCTCTTGGGTGGCGCCTGGAGCAGTCCGAGCCGGGATGATCCGTTCCAACGGATTAGGTCGTGCCCCACCGCGATCGCGTGCGGTACGTTTAACATCCGGCCTTCGATGACGTGCGCATCGAGGTTGGCTTCGTGGTCTGCGGTCATCAGGATGCGTTCCTTGATTTCACTGGCACGCTGCACACCCAGCGCGTGAACAATGGAAGCGGTGAAGGTCACCAGGGGCGCGGCGACAGACGTGCCATGCCCAATCCCGGTGGTGCCGTCGGCGCGCAGTATGGGTAGGGCGCATCCGGGCGCTGAGATAGACACGACGTCTTGTCCACCAGCACTGATGCTCAGTTTGCGGAGGTTCTTGCCGTGTCCTGCGACGACGATGACGTTGTCGTTCTTGCCGAGAACAGCGGGGTACGAATTCCCGAACGCCACGTCGAGCGCCCCATTGTTTCCAGCAGCGACAACCAGAAGCGCCGGCGAGTCTTCGACAGTGTCTTCGAACTTCTGAGTCTTCGCGTCGAAAGCCCAGGAGATGTTGATGATTGGAATTCGATCTACCCCCTGCAGATCATCGATCGCGCCACTGAGCGAGTTCTCGAAAGCGCTGACGTCCGAGCCGACGTATCCGGGCCTCACGAAAAGCACAGAATGAATGAACAGGTTGACCCAGAGATGGGGATCAATTTCTCCTGCGATGAAGACGTCTCGACCGCTGGCAACACTTGCAACCGCGAGGCCGTGCTCTGCCTGCGCATATGCTGAAACATCGGGACTCCTAGGATTGCCCTCGGGTCCCGTGGCATTGAGGGCGACATTGCGTCCCCACACCATCTCAGGTGGGCTGCTGTCACCCAGCCGAGCCTGGTGCAGCGCGAAGTCGGCAACCCGATCCTTGGGTAGTCCCGTGTCTGCGACGAAGGCGATCGCAGGTCCTATTTTTCCAGTGAACGACAGCTTCGCGCGATGGTTCTTGTACAACCGCAGCACCTTGACAACTTCGGAAATGGAATAGGGCCAGTCCGGCTTTGGAGGGTCGCATTGTTCGCGATCGGTCTTCCCCAGCTTTCCTTCAAGCGGCACGGGTTCGACGTCGACCGAAGCCTCATGACCTTCCACTCCCGGATTTTCTCCACCCATGAGCGAGACATCGTACTCAGCCATCGCCACGGACAACATGTTTACGAGTTTGGTGTCTGCCAGGGCCAGTGAGACTGACGGACTGGTCAAATTCCTCAGATGGATGTCCGTGCCGACCTGGAGCGCCGATGCGTTGACAGGTATCGAAGCCAACACCGCGTTGCGCCCACGTGCAAATGTGATCGGCGCACTGTTTTTCGGAAGTGGCGCAACGGACTCTTGCGTCCAGTGAACGCACGCCGGTACACGCACGCGATCGGTCGCTACGCCGCTGTTCAACGCGGTGATTGCTTTGAGCCGGTCTTCCGTGGCCGTCCCACACAAATCGTTCAGAACCGCTGTGAATGTGCGTCCCCGCCGGTCCACTTCGGGGGCCTTGAACACGACCTGAATGTTCGATTCAAACTTCTGCAGCTGTGCAGCATTGAGGGGCTTGTTGGGACGGAGCACATACGTATCCAAATCCGCCGCAGTGGAGGCGCACGTGATCGCGGCCAAGGCGAGCGCCCCGGAAAGGCGAGGTAGCCAGACGCACGTGTTCATTGCCGGCAATCGGTGTTGTCGTCGCTGATGCCACACATCTGTGGGTTATCGTTGTCAGCCGCCCAGTCCGTTAAGAACTTCTTGATCGTCGACGCAGCCAGCAATGAGACGTTGGACTTCAGCGCCTCAACGTCAATGACGTATTCCTCTTCACCCACTTTCAGCGCCTGGACCGTCGAGTTGACGGAGATCATCTTGCGCTGGTCGTAGGTGTCACCCGATGGGCGGAACGCTGGGCCGCCGCTGTCTCCAGGGCACAGGGCGACTCCACCGCTCGTGCTGAGGTAGTTCGTAGCGCTAGAGGGCAGACTTGCGATCGACGTTTCGCCCTGACGCAGGACACCATCGTTGCCCTTCTTCATCTCGGCAGTGATGCACCCATAGCCCACGAGTCGAATTTTCCCACCAACCTTCGCCCACAACAGGTCGCCTTCGATGTTCTCGAAGGGTTTCACTGGCACGGGGTCATCCATCAGGCACAGCGCCACATCAGCGGAGGAATCCGACGCGTACTTGGGATGCACCGTGCAGGAACCGTAGTACTCGTCTTTCGCCGCGCCGTCGCCGACGTCGAGACGAATGCTCAGCGACGTCTCAACGCAGTGCGCTGCGGTGATCAGCACGCGCGGACCGACCAGCGTGGAGGTACAGAGCGATCCATCGCTCACCGTGTGAAATGTCGTCGGGTATTCGTCGCGATAAACCGGTACGCCGAGATACAGCTGTGGATCCGGCTCTCCCTGGTAGGGAATCGAGTCGAATACGATGCCCGCGTTTTTGGTTGCGGGGGCCGCGGCAGGCACTGCAGTCGCAGGCGCCGCCTGTGTCGCGGGCGCGGATGCTGCGCTTCCGGCAGCGGGGGGTGGGGGCGGTGAAGAGGTCTGATCAGGACCGCAGGCAGTCAGTGCGAACAAAGCGGCGATTGACGAGGCGAGAAGAAGTTTCGTTGACATGGTGCTCTCCAGCGGTCGTTGTCGTTGTCGTTGTCGTTGTCGTTGCACAAGATCAGGGCGGGCAGTCTTCGCCGACCGGCAGATGGAGCAGCCGGCGTGCCTCGCAGATCTTGACCTGATGCTCGAGCAGGGCGCGTTCGCGCTCTAGCCCGACACGCTCGGTGTCCACCTGTGCCGCCTTGGCCGCCGCTTCCTGCGCCGCCTTGTATTGCGCAAACTCTTCGTTGACCAGCGATGAGAGCAGACCGCCCTGACGCGTCGCTGTAGCGTTCGTCAGCGCGCCGGTGTTCGCATCCAGTCCCGCAACGAGCGTTCCCGAACGCCATCCCACATTACGGGAGAGCGCAAGCGTTGGACCCCACTGCGGTACCATGAACCGGCCCTCGGCTGCGAAGACCACCCCGGCAGCCTTGGCGTCCGGTGCCGGAGTCGCGGCTTTCGCGCATGCTCCGCTTGCATCAGCACACGTCAGGCGTACGCCCACGCGTGTTTCGACGGGCTGTCGATACCTCAGGCCATCCGCCTTCGTCTTGTGATTCGCAGCGGCCTGGGCAATGGCACGCGAGTCCGCGAGGGAATCGACTTCGACCACCGCATCCAGAGATGCGTTCTCGTTGGCACATGAGAGCGGATTCTTTTTGGTTGTCGGAGTGGAGGTGTCGGCGCCCGGTACCGTGCATGCTGTACTGCCATCACCGTCACCACACGCGACCGAGCTCCGAGGCTCGAACTTCAGATTCAACTTATAGGGCACCGTCTTTGAAGTACCTTCTGCGAGTGCACGCGTCGCAGCAATTTCAGCATCAATCGCAGCCAGCGCATTGTTGGAGTCCGGCCGGCTCGTCGCCTTGCGGCGTTCTTGCCTCAGCACTTTCAATCGTCCAATCAGCCAGGTGAGATCCCCCTTCTTCTCGACTTCAGCAGACGTCGCGAGCGCACGAGCGAAAATAGCTGTGCTGAGCGCCTTCTCAACGGTGACGGCGACATCGTTCGTCGACTTGGCGGTGAAAGAAGTGAGCGCGTTGGACGCCGACAGTTTCATTTCGAGCTCCGTCGACTGAAACAGCGGTTTTTCAAGGTGCACGGCATAAATCTGCGTACTGTCCGGCCAGGTGATCGATGTGACCACCGGGGGGTTATCGAAGTGCACGGATCCCTGTCCAGAGACTTCATAAGCCTTCTTAGTCGCGCAGACCATCGCGGCATCCGACTTGTCGCGCCGGACGAGCCGCAGGTTCCAATAGCATATGTGGTCCTCGTCAGTGAGCTGGTCTGCCTTGCACGCCTGACCATCCTTCTTGCGCTCGGCAATCCATGCCTCAAGATCACGGGTGAGTGGGCCTGCAGTGAACGTCGACTTCTCGCCAACCAGCGCGACGCCCAATTCCGACTTCGGCAGCGCGTAGGTAATCACAGGGACGTTGCTTTTCGCGCTGGCGAGAGGTGTCACGCGAGGCGCGGTCGCGCAGCCTGTGGCGAGCAAGACTGACGCGATCACCGCTGCAGCGCCTATGGGTTTCAGTCCGCGATCCAGGTTCATTCTTCACACTCCTCGGCGTCGATGGTCAGTGGCACAGCAGCGGCCGGTACCGAAGTTAGTGCTCCCTATCCGGTGGCGAACGTTCCCAATGTAGAAAACGTCCTTGAGGGTGCCCGCACGTTCCGCGACGCGATTGGCCGAACAACCCGTGTGCGTAAGAAATCTATAGCACGACATCCGCGTCGGACTAACCGGGAACTGTCTGCTTTGGGTCGATAGCGGTCCTTCGCTGCCCCCGATAAGCCTCCCCAATCGATCGTGTCGTCTCTTCCGAAGCGCGATTTGATTGCACTCGCGAGTGCTACTCAGCGCAGGCAAGAGCCGCGATGGATTGCGGTTGGTCGGCTGTGGCGTCTGGCTTGTCACGTTCCGCGCACGAGGGCGCGGCGCTGTAACAGCGCAGGGCGTTCGAATCGAGGAATGAGGTACGGACAGAGCGCGCCAGCATCGGCGGCGATGCACCGGCTGGTACTGAAGGTATCGCGGGAATCCAAGACCGCTTGCGTTCACGGGGCACGCTCCACAGTGGCATTGATGCCACGCTATGAAACAGGAGAGGCCTGCGTGAGACATGTCTCACGTATCCCCTGGTCGCGCCAGCGATGCAATCGGCGCCTGTCAATCCCCCGGGATCGACGGCCGGAGACTACGCCTGCCTATCGGATACTGTCAACGAGAAAATTGGTTTGCCGACTCCGCTGGAAATGCGCCGTGCGGGGCGGTGAAACTTGAGCGAAGCTAGCGGGGATTGGTGCTTGTTTGGTGAGTTTGGATGGTGGGCATAGTCGTGGACGAACCGAGCCCATGGGCGACTCCACAAGGGGACGGTCTTGATTCGGAACCACGTCGGGATAGCCGAATCCGCCGCGTTGCGATTCTCGGATATTCAGCGCGTGCCGAGTTGATTGCCGGCGCGCCAGGTGCCGGTGATCTGGTTGTCGCGCGATGCGGAGCATTCACCGCCGTGCTCCTCCAGTCGTTGGGGTCGAACAGGTTCGAGGTCGGCGAGGTGTTGGCGTTGGGTTCTGGGGCGTGGGGACGGTCCGGCCGGTTCTTGTTCCGATTCTTGGCCGACTTGCAGAGCAACGACGTTTGTTGTGATTTTGTGTGGGAGGGATTGAGCGTGTGTGCTGTTGAGATGCACTTGGTCGGGCGTGGGGATTGCTTGGCTGCTCGTGAGGTTTCCCGCGCATGACAGAAAATCGAATGCAGCGCGGCAAGCCACGCTCTGCAACGGCAACGGCAACGGCAACGGCAACGGCAGCGCGGCAAGCTACGCTCTACAGAGGCAATTGCAAGGGCAAGCGCAGAGGCAAAGGCGATCGCGTGGCGCGTTTTGCGATGGACGCTTGAGACTATCCAGCGGTAATCAGCAGAACTCTTGAATCCCGGCGCGACTGCCGCACTGCGCGCACTGCAGATACCGAACTGATACTGAAAAACGCCCGTCGGGTTGGGCTATTGGTTGCAGTCTATGCGACGTGTCCTGGTGGTTTTATCGTGACGCGATCGAATCAGTTTCTCGATGAAAATGTCCTTGACACCCGTTTGCGCTAGTCGTAGATTTTTTGGCTCCCGGGGATGGGATTGTCGTGAGCATCAGGATCTGCGCAACAGGGCGAGCGAGCGGTTGAACATCTGATTTTCTGTTGGCAAGTGATCAGAGCACCAGATGTTTTCCTGTGTCTAGAGTTGATTGCGTGATCGCGCAGCGGCATTTTATTTGCCTGCAATATTTCATTCCACCTAGGGAGTCCACAATGAAAAACCCAGCGCAAGCCCCGGTGCGGCATTGCCGATCGGCGCGGTATCTGTTGCTCGCCAGTAGCTGTATGGCCGCGATGTCGCTTCAGGCCCAGACCCTTCCATCGGACGCG
>JAYSZM010000204.1:0-31334 GCA_043738015.1 Lysobacterales bacterium | reverse complement strand
TCAAGCCCTCGCGATGTAGGGTGTCTTGAACGGTTCGCCGGCCACCTCGCTGACCCATCGCGGCATCAGATAGCCGGGCAGGCACGCGCGCAGGTTGCGTTCCAGTTCGGCGACCCTGGCAGCCGGCACCTCGAAATGGCTGGCGCCTCTTACCCGATCGAGCAGATGCAGATAGTAGGGCAGTACGCCTGCTTCGAATAGCCGCTCGGACAGCGTTGCCAGGGCATCCACGGAATCATTGACGCCTTGGAGCAGCACGCTCTGGTTGAGCAGGTGCACACCCGTATGGCGCAGACGCGCCAGGGCGCCGACGACCTCGTCGTCGATTTCATTGCCATGATTGGCATGGATGACCAGCGCCACCGGCCAAGGCAAACTCCTCAGCCAGTCAGTGAGTTCGCTGTCGACGCGAGCCGGCAGCACCACAGGGAGCCGGGTATGGATGCGAAGGCGGCGCAGTTGCGGCAGGCCGGCCAATTGATCGGTCAGTTCACGCAAACGGCCGGTCGCCAGCGAAAACGGGTCACCGCCGCTGAGCAGGATTTCATGGATGCTCGGATCGGATCGGATTTGTTCGATCGCCGCCTTCCAGCGGTCGCGTGCCGCCGTCGCCTCGGCGTAGGGGAAGTGCTGACGAAAGCAGTAGCGGCAGTGCACGGCGCAGCTGCCCGTCGTGATCAGCAGGGCCCGGCCCTGGTATTTGTGCAGGACGCCGGCGCCGGTCAGGCTCGGCAGGTCGCCAACGGCATCGAGGGCGAAGCCGGGTGCCTCGACCAGCTCATCACGGATCGGCAGTACCTGGCGCAACAGGGGATCGTTGGCATCGCCTCGGCGCATGCGTGCCACGAAGCTGCGTGGCACGCGCAGGCCGAACTGCTGGCGTGGCACATCGCGCAGGCGATCGGCGATCGCAGCCAGGCCGAGCATATCGAGCAGTTCCGCAGGATGGGTCACCGCCTCACGCCATTGCAGGCGCCAGTCGGTGGCTTGGGTGGAAAGGGGCGTTGCAGCTATCATGGGCGGGTCACGCCGGGGTCGCCGGCTCGGCAGTACTTCAACCCATCATTCTAGCCGCGTTGCCTGCGGCGCTTCGCATTGGAGATTTGCATGGCCAGCTATGGCATGAACGACGTCAAGAACGGCATGAAGATCATGGTGGACCGGTTCCCCTGTGTGATCATCGATACCGAGTACGTCAAACCCGGCAAAGGCCAGGCCTTTACCCGCGTGAAGTACCGCAATATCAAGACCGGCCGCGTGGTCGAGCTGACCATGAAGACGACCGACGCGCTGGAAGCGGCCGACGTGCTGGATACCGATCTTGAGTACCTCTACAACGATGGCGAGTTCTGGCATTTCATGAGCCAGGAATCCCACGAGCAGCTGTCTGCCGACGCCAGTGCCATGGGCGAGGCGGCCAAGTGGGTCAAGGGCAACGAGGTCTGCATGGTCACCCTGTGGAATGGCGCGCCGCTGACGGTGACGCCGCCGACCTTTGTCGAGCTGCAGATCGTCGAGACCGATCCCGGCGTGCGCGGCGATACCTCGGGTGGTGGCGGCAAGCCGGCCAAGCTCGAAACCGGCGCGGTCGTGCGTGTACCGCTGTTCGTACAAAACGGCGAAGTGGTCAAGTGCGACACCCGCACCGGCGAGTACATGAACCGCGTCAAGTAAGCGGATGCTGGATGAGACCCCGTCGGCGCAGCATTCCTGCGCCGAATCCGGCCAAGCCTCTGGTCGCCGCAGCATCGTCAGCGGAACGCCAGTGGCAGGATACGATGCCCCGCACCAGCCCATTAGCGCGCGAGCACCATGGCCCCACAAATCGTTGATCTGATCGTC
The DNA here is from genome assembly GCA_043738015.1 of Lysobacterales bacterium. Classification (GTDB taxonomy): domain Bacteria; phylum Pseudomonadota; class Gammaproteobacteria; order Xanthomonadales; family Ahniellaceae; genus 0-14-3-00-62-12. The sequence goes on along the minus strand of JAYSZM010000204.1, from coordinate 29,492 downwards.
GAAGCCGAGTGGGTGGTTCCCGTCGAACCCCATGGTGTGGTGCTCGACCAGCACGCCGTCGTGGTCAACGGTGGGCGCATCGTCGATATCCTGCCGGCGGCCGAACTAGCTGAGCGCTACCAGGCCGCCAGCCACATCCGTCGTCCCGGTCACGCCCTGATGCCCGGTCTGGTCAATATCCATTGTCATTCGGCAATGACCCTGCTGCGCGGGCTGGCCGATGACCTGCCCCTGATGCAGTGGCTGCAGGAGCATATCTGGCCTGCTGAGGCGCGATTTGTCGGTGCCGATCTGGTCCGAGATGGCTCGCGCTTGGCCGCGGCCGAGTTGTTGCGCGGTGGCGTGACCTGCGTCAACGAGATGTATTTCTTCCCTGAGGTGGCGGCCGCGGTCTATGCCGAAGTCGGCATGCGCGCCGGCATTGGTCTGACCGTGATCGAGTTTCCGACCGCCTGGGCCAGCAATGCCGACGAGTACTTCGATCGCTGCCTGGCCGCCTACGACGAGATCAAGGGCGTGCCGCTGTTGCGCGCGGCCTGGGCGCCACATGCGCCTTACACGGTCAGCGACGCCAGCTTCGAGCGGATCCGGATGTATTCCGACCAGCTGGATATTCCGGTGCATGTGCATGTGCATGAAACTGCGTTTGAGGTCGAGGACGCCTTCCACAAGCATGGCGAGCGGCCGCTGTCACGTCTGCGTCGTCTGGGTCTGCTCAATCGCAACCTGATCGCGGTGCACATGACCCAGCTCAACGATTCCGAGATCGCGTTCTGCGCTGACGCTGGGATCAGTGTGGCGCACTGTCCCGAATCCAACCTGAAACTGGCCAGTGGCTTTGCCCCGATCGAAAGATTGCGCCGGGCCGGCATCAATATCGCGATCGGCACCGACGGCTGCGCCAGCAACAATGATCTGGATATGTTCGGTGAGATGCGCACCGCAGCTCTGCTGGCCAAGGCGGTCGCCAATGATGCCGCCGCCTTTGATGCGCCGACGGCGCTGAGAGCAGCGACCTTGGGCGGCGCGCGTGCTTTGGGATTGGAAGGGGAGTTCGGCTCGCTCGAAATCGGCAAGTCGGCCGATCTCTGTATGTTGCGGCTGGATCAGTTCGACAGTCTGCCGGTGTACAACGCCATCTCGCAGATCGTTTATTCGAGCAATCGGCGAGATGTCAGCGATGTCTGGGTCGCCGGCGTGCGCAAGCTGGAGGAGGGCAGGCTGATCGATTTCGATCTGCAGCAGCTTGCCGGAATGGCGCGCGCCTGGGGCGAGCGTATTCGTGCCGGACTCGGCCGCTAAGCTGCAAGGACGCAGCCGTCTGGGCAATGGACGGCCCGCAGGCAACCAAGGAACACGATATGAGTGTTGATGCGCGTGAAATCGCAAAATTCGATGAGCAGGCAGCCAGTTGGTGGGATCTAAACGGTCCCTCGCGCGCCCTGCATGATCTCAATCCGCAGCGGCTCGCCTTTGTGCAGGAGAGAATTCAGCTCAAGGGCGCGCGGATCCTCGATCTCGGCTGTGGTGGCGGCATCCTGTCGGAAGCTCTGGCTGCCGCGGGCGCCGAGGTCACCGCGATCGATCTCTCCGGTGAACAGATCGATATCGCCCGACTGCACGCAATGGAGTCGGGGCTGGAGATCGAGTACCTGAAGCAATCCTCGGCAGATCTCGCGCGCGCTCGGCCGGGCAGTTTCGATGCCATTGCCTGCATGGAAATGCTCGAGCATGTGCCCGATCCCGCCGCCATACTCGCTGACTGCCGCAATCTGCTCAAGCCCGACGGAAAGCTGTTTCTCTCAACAATCAACCGCGGGCCGCGCAGCTTCGCGCTCGCGATTGTCGCCGCCGAACATGTGCTGCGCCTGCTGCCCAAGGGCACTCACCGCTACAGCCTGTTCCTGAAGCCGAGCGAGATCGCCCGCGGTCTGCGGGAACATGGCATGGCCCTGCGCACGTTGGAAGGTCTGCACTACGATCCATTCTCGCGCCGCGCCTGGCGCAATGCCGACGTCGGTGTGAATTATCTCGCTTATGCGGAACGCGTCGAATGATCGAAGCGGTGCTGTTCGATCTCGATGGAACCTTGCTTGATACCGCGCCCGACTTGGTCCGCGCCGCCAATCGGTTGCGCCGTTTTCATGGTCTGGACGACGTACCGGCAGAGCAAATCCGGCCGTGGGTGTCCAAGGGCGGCCGCGCGATGATCCAGGCCGCGTTTCCTGATCGCAATCCCGAGCTATGGGATTTGATGCTGCCGGTGTTTCTGGATCTGTACCGGGAACAGATCGTGGTTGAGACCAGAATGTTCGATGGTTTCGAAAGCACCCTGCGTATTCTGGAGGAGCGCGACATCGCGCTCGCCATCGTGACCAACAAGCCGGCCTGGCTGACCGAGCCGGTGCTGGCGGCTTGTGATCTTGCCCGCAGATTTCCCGTTGTGATCAGTGGCGATACCCTGGCCGAGAAGAAGCCGCATCCGGCACCGGTACTTGAAGCCTGCCGTCGTCTTGGCATTGCCGCGCACCGTGCTGTCATGGTCGGCGACGATCGGCGCGATATCGAGTCCGCGCGCGCCGCCGGTGCGCACGCCCTGGCGGTCAGCTTTGGCTATGCCGATGCAGATGATCGGATCGAGCTCTGGGGCGCCGATGCGATTCTTGACGCGCCGGATGATCTGATCGATTGGCTCGATGCGCGCATCGCAGAAGCATCTGCTGGCGACGCCGACGCGCCCAGCGGATGAACGCTGCGTTCGCTGAATTTGTCGCACCCTGGCGTGCCGCCTTCCCGGCACTGGAATTGGCCAGCCTGTATGCCGAGCCGGCGGAAGCTGACCGTCTGCTGGCGCGTGCCGTACTTCTGATGGAATGCTGTGATGCCGTCTGGCGTGCCAGCGATAGCAAGGTCACCGCGGCAAAACTCGGCTGGTGGGCCGAGGAATGGACACGCATGCGCAGCGGCGCAGCCCGCCATCCACTGGCCCAGGCACTGGCGCCCGCCAGCGATAACGCGCCCCTGTATGCCCTGCTGCGCGAAGCCGAGGGTTCACCTGGTTGCGACGACTGGAGTGCTCGTCTGAGCGCACACAGTCAAGTCGCGGCGGAGTTTGCGCGCGCCTTTGCGCCTGCGGACGCAGTGGGTTCGGCTGCAAACGAAGCGATTGCGCTCTGTTGGACTGCTCTGGTCAGCGGCCGCCATCTTGCCGCCCTGGCCAGCGGCCAGCCACCAGCGCTGCAGGCCACGCCACTCAGTGCGCGTGCCCGCCACCAACTCAGCGTGCAAGGCGCCGATGCCGGATCGGCGCGGGCGGCGGCGGCCGAGGGCGCCATCAGCATCGCGGCGGCATTGCAATCGCAGTTCGCCCTGCTGCCGGCCGCCCAGTGGCAAGGAAAACGTGGCGCTCGCGTGCTCACTGCGATGGCGGTCCGCGAATTGGCTAGTTTCGATAGAGCGTCCTCGCGCTGGGGCACCATCGTCAACGCCTGGCGCGCCTGGCGAGTGGCGCGCGCGGTCCGAGTGCCGGGCGAGCGGGGGTAAGGGCGAGCGCAGTCGTGATTGTGAAACCCTGCCTCACAGATCTTGCACAGGTCGCTCACGATCGCGGGCGCAAAGTGTGCCCACCCTCAGCCACAGGAGCACACCGTGATACGACCGACCTTACTGGCAAGCTTGGCGCTTGTCTCCAGCCTCGCGTTTGCAGCTGATCATCGCGATGCGCCGATTGCGACGAATGATGTTGCGGCGGACATCAACGACGTTTACACCTTTGTCAATCCAGGCAATCCGCAGGAGTTGATTGTCGCGGTTACCGTGGTACCAGTAGCCAACGCGCTGTCGCAGTTCTCCGCGGCGGTCGACTATCGCATCCACCTGGGTGACCAGGTGCTGACCTGCCGTTTCCCCGGCTCGGTGCGCTTTGAGTGCAGTGGGCTTGGCAGCCAGACCGTCAGCGGCAATGTCGGCAGTATCGGCACAGCGTCGAACGGCCTGCGTGTGTACGCCGGTCTGCGCGACGACCCGTTCTTCTTTGATTTGAACGCCTTCAACGCGACCCGCAATGCGCTGGCACCGCGCTTCAACAATCCGGGCAGCAACTTCTTTGCCGGCCTCAATACGCTGAGCATTGTTGTGGGTATCCCGAACGCCTTGACCGGCGCAACCACGGCCAGTCCGGTTGTGAAGGTCTATGCCTCGACTCGGCGCACCGGTGGCGCAGGCATCAGCGCGGGTATCTCGGGCTCCTGGTATGACTCAGCCAATCCCGGCCACGGCTTTTATCTGGAAGTCGTGCGCGGCAGCGATGGCCTGGATCGTCTGAATGCGCTATGGGCGGTCTACAACAACGCCGGCGGCCAGCTTTACTTGCTCGGCACCGGTGACATCGTCGGCAACAGTTCGACGATCACGGCGATCTCGACGGCTGGTGGCCGATTCCCACCGCCGTTCACTTCGTCGAGTGTGCAGCTGGTGCCGTTCGGCACGCTCAAGTTCACCTTCAATGACTGCAACAACGGAACACTCCAATACAACGGCACCAATCCCTTGTTCCTTGCCAACGGGACAATTGCGCTTAATCGCCTGACCTCGATCTCGGGTGTCAGTTGCAGCCTCCTCAGCAGCGGGCAGATTGATCGCATGGGGCGACCGGGCATCAATACTGCCCTGGTCAATGTCTTGCCGGGCACCGGCAGTGCGCTGAAGAACGCCTACAACAGCGCCGAAGGCGTAGCCAACTGGAGCCAATTTGCTGGCGAGCTCGAGGCCAATCTGGCCGCGCTGGATACGCTCGATGGACAGGTCGGCAATGCGCTGCTGCCACCGGCTACGCTGGCCAGTGTGCTGGTCGATGATCGCCTGCTCGTCGATACCAGCAAGGCGGCCTGCGATGAGTATCTGGCGGTCGAACTCGGTGTGCCCGGCAAGTGCGGTGGTCGAACGCTGGCGCGCGATGTGATCGATGACACCTTTGGCGCGGTGGTCGGTCCGGGCGTGAGCGATTTTGTCGGTAACGACAGCGTCTTCCTCAGCGATTTCCCGTTTCTCGGCAACCCGAACTGACATGAATCCGGCGTCCACGATGGGCCGCGCTCCTTGGGCGCGCGGCGTCCTGATTGCCGCAACGATCTTGCTGTCGGCCTGCGCGCAGAGGGAACTGCGTGCCAGCGCAACGCCGGCCGCTGTGCGCACCGATGTGGCGCTGCCTGCTGTGCTGATGTTGCCGGGATATCCACTGAGTATGGCCGCGCACCCGACGACGTCGGGTGCGGTGTATCGGACCAATCTGGAGGCGACCCAGAGTGAGTTCGCGCGACGCCGCGATGCCGACACGCCGGAAATTCTGGTGGCGCGTGCCGGTGCGGCCTTCGAGCACTACCGCGCCTACGGCAATCTGGAAGAACTGCGGATGGCAGTGGGCATGGCGGAAACGGCGGCAAAGTCCAGACCAGCGCCGCATGGAGCACTGCAGCTCTGGGCCGAGATCGCGAGTTATCTGCATCGCTTCGACGCGGCGGGCGCCGCGCTTGATCGGCTTGCTGCGGGCGAGGACGGCGCGATGACCGAGCGCCAGCACCTGCTGCGTGCGGAAATTCGCAGCGCACGTGGCATCAACCGTGGCGAGGCAGCGCGCTTGCCGGAGCGATATGGCAACCGCGCCGACGCAGTTGCGGTTGCCGACCGTTGTGTCGAACTCGGCGATCTCGCCTGCGCCAGCAGTGCTTATCACCAAGCGCAGTTTCTCAGTGTCGGCACCCATCCGGTTCCGTTGGCGTGGCTGCATACCCAGCAGGGCATTACCCTGCTGCGCTTCGGTCGTCCGGACGCGGCGATTCCATTTTTCGAGGCAGCGCTGGAGCGCCTCCCCGGCTACTACGTTGCGGTCGAACATCTTGCCGAGTGCCTGTTTCTGACGGGTGCCTTCGAGCGCTCCGAAGCCCTGTATACCGAGGTGATCGCACAGACCGGCAATCCCGAATACATGGCCGGCTACGCCGCCCTGCTCGGCGCGATCGGTCGCAAGACGGAGGCCGCCCACTGGCAGGCCGAAGCGCGTCAGCACTATGCACAACTGCTTGCGCTGTGGCCCGAAACCTACGCCCAGCATGCGGTGGGCTTCTATATCGAATCCGCCGATGCGGTCACAGCACTGAAACTTGCACGCAGCAATATCGCCGCACGCCAGGATGTCGGTTCCTGGATATTGCTTGCCGACGCGCTTGCTGCAGCAGGTCAGCGCAGCGAGGCCTGCGAAGCATTGAACGCTGCCGTCGCGACCGGTTGGTCGCCGCCGGAACTGCGCGCATTGCGCAGTCAACTCGATGATTGTCCGCGTTCGGGCGCTTGATGCGCGTGCCTTCGGTGCTTGAGGTGGCTTCAAGCCATTGATCTCCGTGAGGCGGAGCGTGCCCGGTCGCTGCCGATCTTGACATCGCGTTTGTCCCCGAGGGGATTGCATAGAGCGGGGCTTGCCCCGCTGCAGTTGATTCCCGCCAGTGGGCAAAAACACTCAAGAGCAGCCGGGCAAGCCGCGCTCTACTGGAGCAAGATCGAGAGCAGCGGGGCAAGCCCCGCTCTACAGAGCAAGATCGAGAGCAGCGGGGCAAGCTCCGCTCAATGGCTCTCAACAGCGGAGCGGGTCAATCTTCTCGACGAAAAAACAGAGCGAATGCTCCACAGCGAGAATCACTATTTCGTGTATCACTCGCCGATTGCATAGTGTGATTGTTCTAGCTCACCTTCATAGATTGCACGCAACGCGATCGAGGGTCAGCGGTCATACGACTGCGTCGATCGTGACTATTAAGGGAGTTTTTCATGCGCAAGTCATCCAAGCTCGTCAAAACGATCAAGTCGACCCAGACCAGTGAGGCGAGCCGCCGTTTTGTGCTGGCCAGCCTCGGTGCGGTGTCCCTGGTGCAGAAGCAGGGCCAGAAGGCGATCGATACCCTGGTTGCCGAGGGTGAGAGTTTCCAGGCGCGTACCCGCAAGGCCGTGAAGACCGCCAACAACGATGCGCGCAAGGCCGTGAATGGCGTGCGCAAGCAGGTTGCCGGGCTGGTCAATCCGATCAAGCAGCGCGCACTGAAGAATGTTCAGCAGCTCGAAGCCACGATCAGCGACAGCGTCGGTGCCGTGCTCGGCCGTTTCGGCGTGCCGTCCAAGGGCGACGTGCAGGAATTGCTCAGCCGCGTCAGCGAGCTGAACAAGGAAATCAAGGGCAGCGTGCGCAAGACCACGGCGCGCACGCGCGCCTGATCAAGGCGGTCTTGCGGCAACGGGCGATGCGCGCATCGCTGGTTCAGAGCCGATGGGACCACGTTGATTGCTTTTGCAAAACAAACCCGGCGCAAGCCGGGTTTGTTTTATGCGAAGCTGCAGGCGCGGCGATCCGGTTCAACGTACGTAGGCGCTGGCCAGGTTGTTCAGATGCAGGCGCTCGGCATCGCGGAGGAAGGGCGCGATCAGCATCATCACCTGATGGATGCCTTCGGTAAGGTCTTCGGTACCTTTTTCGACCATCGCGCCGCGCACCGAATTGAAACTCAGCCAGAACGTGGCGACCAGGATGATGTTGTTGGCGGTGGCCTGGATCTCATCGCGACTGGCGCGCAGGACTTCGGCCGCAGCCAGGCCTTTGAGTACCTCAGAGGCATTGGCGGTGGCGCGCTTGATGATGCGCGAGAAGTGCATGCGCAATTTGCGATTGCGGCTGGTCAGGTCGACCAGGTCGCGGTAAATGAAGCGGTAGTCCCACATGGTTTCGAAGGCGAGATGCAACTGCATCCAGATATCTTCGAGATTGGGCAGACGTTCGTCAGGCACCACGAGCACCTGGTCAATGCGCGATTCGTAGCGCGCGAACAGATGCTCGACGATGTCGTCCTTGTTGCGGAAGTGGTAGTACAGATTGCCCGGACTGATCTCCAGCTCATCGGCAATATGATTGGTCGTGACATTGGGTTCGCCACGGTCGTTGAACATCACCAGGCTCACATCCAGGATGCGGTCGCGTGTCTTCGATGCGCCGGCGGTGCTGCTGCTGGACTTGGCCTTGGTTGCCATTGCTCACGATCCCCGTAGACGTCCGACCGACGCCCATTGCGGTGAATGCTCCGGATCAACGGTGCACGGTCGGCGCACCCCGGTGTTCGACTCAGCCGGCCAGCTTCTTGACCAGATCCACGTACTGTTTCTGTGCGGTTTCCTGTGGCGTTCCCTTGAGCTTTGCCCAAGCTTCGTACTTGGCGACGCCAACAAAGTCGAAGAAGCCCGGTTTCTCACCGGTGACGTCGCCGCCAGCACCCTGTTTATACAGCGCATAGAGCTTCAGCATGGTGTCGTTGTCGGGGCGTTCCTTCAGGTTCAGGGCCTTTTTTCCTGCCTCTTCAAACTGTTTACCGAGATCGGCCATGACAGCGCTCCGTGTTGGTTGGCGGGTTGCAGATTGCGCTCCGGCTTGTAGCACGCAGTCGCGAAACCGGTCAACGCGGCATCCCGGACCGCGCAGCGCAGGAGTAAACAGTTACAGCCCTTTCATGCAATTCGGGCTAGGCATCCTTGCCACTCGTGGTTATCGTTGACGAAGTTCCGAATCATCGATTGTCGCGTTGCAACAATTCATCCTGACTGCCCGCCGCGGGCCCGATCCATAGAGGGGAGAGCAATGACTTATTTTGTAACCGGCGCCACCGGGTTCCTCGGTCGTCATCTGCTGCAAAACCTGCTCAAGCGCCGCGGCAAGACCGGCAAGATCTATTGTCTGGTGCGCAAGAACTCAGCAGCCAAGCTTGACGCGATTATCGAGAATCTCGGCGCTGAGGCAGGAGCGATCGTGCCCGTGGTCGGCGATCTGACCAAGGCAAAGCTCGGCGTTTCGCCCGCAGGCATCAAGTCGATGAGCGGCAAGATCAAACATTTTTTCCATCTTGCGGCGATTTACGACGTCCAGGCCGACGAGGCGACCAATGTGCAGGTCAATGTCGAGGGCACCCGTCATGCGATCCAACTCGCCGAAGCGTTGAAGGCGGGTTGCTTCCATCACACCAGCTCGATCGCGGCAGCGGGTAATTTCCGCGGAACATTCAAAGAAGACATGTTCGACGAGGCCGAGGGCCTCGATCATCCGTACTTCCGCACCAAGCACGATTCCGAGGGACTGGTGCGCAAGGACTGCAAAGTCCCTTTCCGCATCTATCGGCCGGGCATCGTGGTCGGTCACTCCAAGACCGGCGAAATCGACAAGATTGATGGGCCTTACTACTTCTTCACCCTGATCAAGAAAATGCGCCAGGCGCTGCCGTCTTGGATGCCGACGATCGGCATCGAAGGTTCGCGGGTGAATATCGTTCCGGTCGATTTTGTCGTAAATGCGATGGACCACATCGCGCACAAACCGGGACTGGATGGCGGTTGTTTCCAGTTGGTCGATGCCGAGCCACTGCGCGTCGGCGAAATGCTCAATACCTTTGCCCGCGCCGCGCATGCCCCGGAAATGACCATGCGCATCGACTCGCGCATGTTCGCCGTGGTGCCGCCGATGGTGCGCGGTGCCATCGCCAATCTGCCGCCGGTCAAGCGCTTCACTACTCAGTTGCTGAAGGATCTTGGCATTCCGCGTGATGCGCTGAAGTATGCCAATCAGCCGACCCGCTACGACAATCGCGAGACCGAACGCGCCCTGCGTGGCACCAAGATCAAGGTTCCGGCGCTGGAGACCTATGCCTGGCGGCTCTGGGATTACTGGGAACGCCACCTCGATCCTGAGCTCTTCGTCGACCGTTCGCTCGAAGGACGCGTCAAGGGCAAGGTGGTGATGATCACCGGCGGTTCGGCCGGAATCGGCAAAGCGGCCGCACTCAAGGTCTCTGCTGCCAAGGGCAAGGTGGTGATCGTTGCCCGCGGCCAGGATGAACTCGAAGCTGCAAAGATCGAAGTCGAGAAGGCCGGAGGCCAGTGCTTCATCTACTCGGCCGATCTGACCGATATGAAGAGCTGCGATGAGCTGATCAAGAAGGTGCTGGCCGATCATGGCTCGGTCGACGTGCTGATCAATAATGCCGGTCGCTCGATTCGGCGCAGCATTGCGCTGAGCTACGACCGCTTCCACGATTTCGAGCGCACGATGCAGCTCAATTACTTCGGCAGTCTGCGCCTGATCATGGGCCTGCTGCCGAAGATGACCGAGCGTCGCCGCGGCCACATCATCAATATCTCGTCGATTGGCGTACTGGCGAGCTCGCCGCGGTTCTCGGCCTATGTGGCATCGAAGGCCGCCCTGGATGCGTTCTCGCGCTGCGCCCAGTCGGAGTTCAGCGACGCCAATATCTGCTTCACCACGATCAATATGCCCCTGGTCCGCACCGCGATGATTGCGCCGACCAAGATGTATGAGAGCGTGCCGACCTTATCGCCTGATGAAGCCGCTGACCTGATCGTCAAGGCGATCATCGAACGGCCGTCGCGCGTCGCCACTCGCACGGGCATCTTTGCCGCCACCCTGAGCGCGATCGCGCCCAAGGCCTATGAGGTGATCATGAATACCGCGTTTACCCTGTTCCCCGATTCCGCGGCGGCCAAGGGCATGAAGGGCAGGGACGAGGCTGCCAGCAATGAGCAGATCGCCTTTGCCTCGCTGATGCGTGGTGTGCATTGGTAAGTGCAGAGTGAGGTGCGGGCATGGTCGCGTTGCCGGAGGTCCATGCCCGACCTTTCTGATGCGTAGCGATATTCACCTACTCGAACCCATTGGCAAACACCGCATCCGGCAGCACCACAGGCTGAGCCTCCACGGCGCCGATATCGCTGCGCACGGGGCCGCCGGGTTCCAGTTGCACGTTGAACTGGCGGCCGTAGAAATCGCGGTCATAGCTTGGGGTTGAGCAGGCGTCGATCAGGCCGGCGCTCTGCGGGGCGTAGCTGGTTGGGTGCAGGTTGAAGCTGGCGGGTGGCAGGACGACGAAGGTTCCGGTGGTGGGGTCGAGGCCCTCCACGTGTCCGCCGAAGTCTGCGGTGGATTGGAAAAATCCGCACCACTCCCGGGTGAAGTTCGAGCCCGGTGCGTTGCCGCCGGTATTGGCAGGTGCCACGGCCGCCGTCGAAGCGAGAATACTGGCGTGCGCGGTGGCCAGTCCGCCGTCGTTGAGCAGAAAGAATCGGGTCAGCGGATAGCGCATGATTACGGTGGACTGATACACCCAGGTGCGCCCGCCCAGTAGGGAAGTGAACAGCGAAGTCGTATTGCCTTCGATTCCGGAAAACGCGCGCACCTCGTTGTTGTCGAGAATGCTGGACCAGAGCCCGAGCATCGAGTTGGTGCCAGTGGCGGTGAACAGACTGGCGCCGAAGTTGTCGCGGATGCTGGCGCGATAGAGATTCAGCGAGGCCTCATTGCCTGCAGCCAGCAACGAGGAGGGCACCGGAAAGCCGCCAACTTCGGCCATGCTGTTGTCGATCACCGCGACGCAGGGTGTTGCGCTGAAGAAGCTGCAGGCTACTGTGTGTCCAGAAGGTCGCACCTGCAATTGCATGCCCGTACTGGCACGCAATGCCATCACCCCGCCCTCGCTGCTCTGGTTGGCGACAAACAGGTTGAGCAGGCGATAGCGGTTGGATGCGGACGGTCGATTGTCGATATTTCCGAGCGTGTTGCTGCCGATCAGGCAGAGCGCGCTATTGACTCCTGATTGATTGGTGATCGCGAGCAACCCATTGCTGTCGACAGCGGCGCCCATCTCGCGATAGCCGTCGCCACCGGCAGGAATCGTCGCGTCGAGCGTGGCATCGCCGGCTGCACAGCCGCTGCTGGATCCGGTCGACTGGTTGGCGACGATCCACGCCGCACGGCCACTGCGCGGACGCGGCTGCAGACCACCACCGCCTTCGATAGATCCGCGACAGAACAGCGCGGCGCCACGCGGTGCTTGATTGAATCCGATCGTGCCATCGAGAAAAATGATGCTGCCGTGGCGGTCGACATTGGTACCCGAGACCGGCGGCGCACCACCACAGAAAATTCCGCCGCCGCGATCGCTGGCGGTGTTGTTGGATATGTCAGCGCCCTCATCGATGTAGAAGTCCGATTTCGCAACGGCTTCGACCACGGAAACCCGGCTTCCCGTCAAAACGACACCGCCACCGTCGATCGCCGCATTGCCCTTGATCGATGTGCCCAAGCCGATCAGGACCGAGGCCTGCCCACGTACGGCGAGTCCGCCGCCGGCCTGTTGTGGCAGCGGAAATGAGGTATTGGTTGCATCGCCACCGGTGAGCACCACGCGACGAATCTGAAAGGTTCCAACCAGGCCGTTGATTTGCAGATCCAGCACTGACCCGGGCGCGCCGCCGGCACCATTGAAGACCGCGCGATCAGCATCCGAGGTGACATCACCGCTCGGACTGGCTGCGCTGCAATTGGCGTAGCCGCCTTCCATGAACACGGCGGTCTGCGCCACCGTTGGCGCGTAGATCACGCCGTTGGCAACGGCGTAGTTGCCCTTGTTGATGCGTATGGTGTGGCTGCCAGCGACACTGCGAATGGCGAGGAACGCGGCGTTGAGCGTGGCGTGACTGCAACTGCCGTCGCTGCCGACGCGCACGTCGAGCGCCGTTGCGGTGGGGCTGGATAGGGCGATCCCGATCAGAATGGTTGCTGCTGCACCGAAGTGGCGCGGATTGAATGCATTGCTTCGAGCACCCGTCTGCGCTGATCGCGGTGCGGGCAATGCATGGAATCGGGACATAGTCTGCTCCACTCGGTGAATCGGCTGGCCAACGCAGTCGAATTTCGGCACCTGATCTGGCGTTCGCAGTCTGGGCGGTGAACCGGACAGGCTGGAATCGGCCCTGCGCCGCACTCCGCGCAGACGACTGACACCGCCTTCTCCCGGCATTGCACATCGCGATAAGCTGCGGCCTACTCGCCGTTTTGGCATCGGGTGCCCCATGCATCGCGCCGGAATTCCCGCTGGACCGAGCCGCGGCGCCCTGATGGTCAGCGCGCTGTTGTGGCTCTCGCCACTGATTGCGATGAGCCAGGCGCAGGCCTACGCGCTCTATTCCTACGACTCTGCCGGCGAGACTCTGTACCTGAAGTGGGGCGACAATCATGCGGGCACGCCGTCTGGCCTGGTGACCTGGTCGATCATGCCGGCCGGCACGCCGGGCAATTCGGCTTACTGCGGCAACGCCTGTCCGGGACAAAGTCTGTCCGCGCTGAATATTGAAATCGCCCCGGGTGGCGGCTTCGCGCCGCGTACCCTGGTTGAGTTGGAGGATCGGATTGCTGCCGCGATGGCGCGCTGGTCGCTGGCCTCGGGTATCGGTCTGCAACGTGTTTCGAGCGATAGCGGCGTCGCGATCAATGATCCTGCGGCCGTGCCCGGCAGCACCGGCCATATCCGGATTGGTGTGTTCGCGTTTGCATCTGGTGGTGGCGCGGTCGGATTCGCGCCACCGCCCAATGGCGGCAGCGGTGCCGGTGACATCCTGTTCGACGCCAACTCGTTCTATCAATTTGCGCCGGGTGCCGAGGGCGACAGCTACGACCTGAGCTTCGCGCCCAATGATTTCGAAACCCTGCTGATGCATGAGCTCGGCCATGCACTCGGTCTGGATCACCCGGTGTTTGATGGCAGCTGCCCGCTGATGCAGGTGCACCCGAACTGCGCTGCGCGGATCAATCGAATACCGGATGCCGACGATATTGCCGGAATGAAGTTTCTCTACCAGGCACTGTTTGCCGACGGTTTCGAGCCCTGAGCATCGAGCGAGGATACGCCGCAAACTCCGGCTTCGCGCGGGACCACGCCCGCTCGATGCCGGAGGCCTTGCTCAGAATTGCATCGACCAGCTGTTGATATAGCCGGTGTCGCCGCTCGCATTGTCGTTCACGCGCAGCTTCCAGATTCCGTTGGCGATCTCGCTGGAGGCGTTGATCGCGACGGTCTTGATGATGTTGTCGGTGCCGGCGCCGGTACGGTTGTGGATGTTGTATAGGCTGCCATCGGGCGCGACCAGGTCAACTTTGAGATCGCCCTGATAGGTGTGCACGATGTTCACCGATACGCTGAGACTGGCCGGAGCATTGCCGGTGACACCCGACACCGTGATCGGACTGTCAACGGTGGCGTTGTCGGCGATCGCGTAGTCGGTCAAGTTCTGGAAGAAAGCCCCGGGCGTGCTGGTGCTGTAGCTGCCCGTCAATGACATGCCGGAGAACGCTGCATAGGCCTTGAGCCGGATGTAATAGGTGCCGGCTTGCGCGGTGGCGATGTTGCAGGTCTCCGCGTTGCCACCTAGGTAGGGTCGGCAGTCGTAGGCGGTATCGGTGGGCGCCGAGCCAAAGCGCACATACATGTCCGAATCACCGGTCCCGCCCGCCGTCACGAACTTGAGACCTGTCGCACCGGCCGGAACCTGCATCGTGTAGTTCAATGAGGTACCGGTGGCGGCGGAGAGCCCGGTCGCCGCGACGCCATTGACCAGTACATTGCCGGACGGCGTGCTGGTCACGACAACGGTCTTGCTGGTGCTGTTGCTGGCGCCGAGATTGTCGGTGACGGTCAGCACGACGGTGTAACTTCCGGCCGCCGAATAGGTCTTGCTCGGATTGCTCGCGGTCGAGGTGCTGCCGTCGCCAAAGTTCCAGCTGCGACTGGCGATGCTGCCATCCGGATCGCTGGAGCTGTCGCTGAAGGTGACCGTCAGTCCATTGCTGACATAGCTGTAGGCGGCGACCGGTGCCTGATTGCCGCCGCCGGTGGTGACGGTGAAGAACACTGCCTGCGGTGGTCCAGTGACGCCAGCGGAGTCGGTGCCGCGCACATAAAGGCGGTGCTGGCCGGCGCTGAGCCCGGTGGTATTGATGGTCGCCCGTACGGTTTCGGTATTGCTGTTGAAGCTGCCATCGCTGGCCGTCATCGCGATCGCGGCGTAGCCGCTCTCCCAGGGCAGTCGATCGATACTGGCCGTCGCCGAGTTGATCGTGTGTACGGTCTCGCTGCCATTGCTCTGGTTGAACCGACTGTCATTGACCGATGCGGTAAGCACCACGCTGGTACCCGCAGCGACACTGGCCGGACTGACCGCCAGACTGAGTGCATCGGGCCCGGCCGGCGACACATAGGGCGCCTGCAGATTGCGCGCCGCGTATTTCAGTACGGCAAGATTGTTCGGCAAGGTCGTGTTCTGGAACGTCGTGCAGCTTTCGAAGAAGGCGACGCCGAGTTCGATCGTATAGGCCGGAACGCCCAGGCTGCCGTAGAAGTTGTCGTCGGTCGCGCCATCGGTAGCGTAGAGCTCATCGGACTGCTGCGGCCGGTAGTTATTGAACCAGGCCATGCGACGACCGAGGGTGCGTAAAGCCGTTCCATTGGGCGCCTGCGTCGGCGTATCGCCCCAGGGCCAGAGCACCAGCTGCGAATAGCTGTGGATATCGATGAACATGCCCTTGTAGTCGCTCGGCGCCGCGTTGCTGGTGTCATCACTGCGCCGATCCGGCAGCACGCCGCCGGAATACACACCGCTGCCATTGGCCGTGCCCGCCACGTACTGCACGATGTTTGCGGTCTCGGCCTCGGACGCACGTACCGGGCCACGATAGGTCTCGTTGCAGGGATCACCGCTGGAGCCGCCCGCGGCGGAATTCCAGTGGAACGGGAAATTGCGATTCAGGTCGGTACCGAAACGCGAACTGCTGCAGCTGCCATTGGTGTTGTTGGTGTTCTTGCGCCAGCTTGCCCCGGCCTCGGCCTTCTTGCGGCCGTCCGGGTTGCCCTGCAGCACCAGATGGAAGCGATTGTGATCTACCAACCAGGTCGCTTCCGGATCGGTGCCGTAGCCATTGAGCAGCCATTCGGCGAAGCGTGTCAGCAACTCGGCCGGTGTGTACTCGCGGGCATGGATCGAGGCGAGCACGACCATGTTCGGCTTGTCCGGGATGCTGGCATCGGTCGCGCTATTGCCGATCCGGAGCACCTTCATCGTGTAGCCGAGGTTGGCATTGCGTGACTTCTCGAAGCTCGGACCGATATCGACGATGCTGGCGAGTGTCGGCTTGGATGCAGCCAGGTTGCTCATCGAAGTATAGGTTTCCTCGACGGTGCGATAGCAGGCATAGCCGGGGATGCTTTTCATCGAGCCGGTGCTGCTGAGGGCGTCCTCGAACGCGCGTAACTGATGAGTGAGCGCACGGTCGTGATTCACTTCGAAACCGGCGGCACGCAATGCGGCGATCTCTTCGCTGCCGGCATCGACCCGCACCTGCTGCAGTTTGCGATCGACGATCAGATGCTGGAACTGCGAGGCGAGCGCCTGCAACTGCGCCGGGTCGCTATAGGTAATGGTGACGAAGGTGGATCGATCGGGGTTCGTGCCATCGCGTTCTGCGGCAGCAACGAAGTGGGGAACGGAAGCTACGGCGAACACACACGCACAAACACGAAGCACGAGCTTGGTCTTGAGCAACATGGTGACTCCGGAATGTACCCGCCGATCCTCCCCGATCCGCAGGTTTGGGTGTCGCGGCACACGGCGAATGCGGAGGCCGTGCGCAGCGGCTCGAGCATTGACGCGCAGTAGGCGCACGCGCCTGCTGCGACCGCCAATCCCCTCCACGCGTGGCACGAATTCTTCTGCCGCCGCGCCCCCTGCTGCGCCACGGAATGTTTTCACCACGCGTAGCGAACATGTAACACGCTGTAACAATCTTTGCTCGCTGCGCTGCAACGTGGATGGATCGGCTCGAAGGAGCTGCCGCGTTCAGCCTATGGCCTTATCGCGCTCCAACGCCGCCGCACGAAGGCGCAGGACCACGGCGTGCTCCAGCCCGCCCTCGGGGTCCGCTCGAAAACCGCACAAGGCCTCGGCATTCCAGTCCGCCGCGATCCGGCCATCGAGCAACAACACAGCGCGGTCGAGGAATCGTTCCGCGACTTCCAGACCATGGGTAGCGAGCAGCACGCAGGCGCCGGCGCGGGTGCGTTCCTGCAGTTCCTCTTTCAACGCGAACGCCGCCAGCGGATCGAGCCCATTGAGTACTTCATCAAGCACGATCAGCGCGGGCCGACCGATCAGGGCCAAAGCGATCGCAAGTTTCTGTCGTGTGCCGAGTGAGAATTCGTGAATGCGTCGATCCAGCCAGGGTGCCATGCCGAGTTCTGCGCACAGGCTATAGCTCTCGGCGAGTCTGGCCGACGCCGCCCGAACATCCGCCACCAGTTGCAGGGCTTGGCGGGCAGTGAGCAGACCCGGTAATCGCTCCACCTCGACCGCGTAGCCAAATTGCGCCTGCGCGCTCTGTCGCTCAAG
Source organism: Lysobacterales bacterium (assembly GCA_043738015.1). Lineage (GTDB taxonomy): Bacteria > Pseudomonadota > Gammaproteobacteria > Xanthomonadales > Ahniellaceae > 0-14-3-00-62-12. Next base: position 12,182 of record JAYSZM010000204.1, on the reverse strand, counting down.
CGCGATGTCGATGCCATTGATCAGGACCTGGCCACGCTGGATGGATTCGGCGCCACAGAGGCACCGCATCAAGGTGCTCTTGCCGGTGCCGTTGGGGCCAACCAGACCAACCAGCTCCCCCGCCATCAGATCGAGTTCGATACCGCGCAGCACTTCGTTGCTGCCGAAGGCGTGATGCAGATCGCGGATGCTCAGTGCTGGTTGGATGGTGGTCATCGAATTCCATAGGTTGAGAAAGTCGGCGTGACACGAGACAGCGGCTTGATCATTTGCGCAGGCTGCGCCGGATCAGCCAGTACATCTGGGCTAGCCAGAGCGGCGCGAGCAGAAAGGGCAGCGACTGCAGGGCCGCCAGCAACACCAGCAGATGCACGGCGAAGACCAGTTGCAGACGCCGCGGATGTCGGCGTTCGGCGGCTGCGCAGGCGTAGTGGAGCAGGGCGACAGCGATGCTCCCGAGCAGCAACGGAACTGCGTAGCGCAGACTGGACGTCGCCGCCAGCGTCAGCACGATCAGCGCGCTGATGCAGGCGAGGATCAGCAAGGGAACACGCAGGCAATCGAGCAGCCAGCGCTTCGTCTGCAAGGGCTGCGTGTGCAGCCAGTGATCGGCCTGAACGAGTACGCCGACACTGCTGTTCCAAGCCGCCAGCAGCAGATAGATCAGCACCAGTACGAGCGCGATCACCGTAGCGCTCCAATGTCCGGCGGGCGCGAGCAGGAACAGCCACAACGCGTGGGCCAGCCGGCGCGGGGCAGCCACCGCGCAGACCTCGATCCATTGCCAACGCCAGAAGCTGCCGTCGGAAGTGATGGCGAACGGCATCAAGCGTGAATTCGATGGCGGCGATCCAGCGCGATCCAGACGATACGTGTTCGCCGTGGCGATCGCGATGACGCAGCCGGTTATCCATAGCACCACCGCAAGCGGAGGCTGGTCGACCAGGTACAGCAGGCCGCCGCCACCAATACAGTAGGCCAGGAGATGAAATAGCTGCAGGCGCAGCAGAAGACGCCGCGACACACTGGCCGGGATCGGTTGTGCGGCCAGCCAGTGCAGCCGCAGACGGGCTCGTCGTGTACGCATCAGTTCGACGTGGCGGACATGGATCAGCAGCAGGCTCGCAGCCAGCAGGGGCAGGGGCCAACGAGTGATCAGCTGGCTCAACGCCGCCAGCGCGGACGGCAACGCCTGCACCAGGATGACGACGCCCAGCGCGGCCGCGGCAAGCAGGGCCAGGCCATGGAACAGCGTCTCGTCGGGATGCGCGCGCCATTCTGCGACTCGGTTCTGGAAGCGCAGCAGACGTTCGCGTTGGTAGGGATTGTGGCTCGGCGGGTTCATGGCGGAGCACAGACCCGTCGGCATCGGCAAAGTTTCACTGCGACCGTTCCTGGTACACCGGCGCGGCGTCATAAATCTGCGCGACAATGTGCCAGGCAGAAGAGGTGACCTATGCAGTCGATCGGTAGCGACCTGGCGGCGAGCCGCCATCCCCTGTGGCAGCGCATCTGTGCCCACGTTTTTCCGCTCGGCGCACCTGGCTGCGGATTCATCGAACGTCTTGCCAGGGCGCAAGGCTGGTCGCTGGACCAGGCCGCGGCAGCGATTGAAGAGTACCGTCGCTACTGCTTTCTCGCGGTGGTTGCAGAGACTGTGATGTGCCCGAGCCATCAGGTCGATACCGTCTGGCACCTGCACATGACCTACACCCGCGATTATTGGACAGCGTGGTGCGCCGAGATCCTGCAGACGCCCTTGCACCACGAGCCCTCGCGTGGCGGCAGTGGCGAGCTGGTCCGCCATCGCGAACTCTATGCAGAGACCTTGGCGCGCTACGAATATTGGTTTGGTGCACCGCCCTCAGCGTGGTGGCCAGGAACCCATGAACGTTTCGATCGGCCCGGCAGGTTTCGCATGGTCGATACCAGCCGGATCTGGATGCTGCGCAAGCCAAGTCTGAGCACGCCGCGCGCGCTGCTTTCCATGCTCGCCCTGCTGGCCCTGGGTTTGACCTCGGTTGCTTCGGCGGTTCAGGGCTCACCGCTGGAATGGCAGGGACGCGACTTTCTCAAACTGTATGTCCTGCTGATGCCGGCATCGGTCATCCTCGCGCTGATCTGGCGCCGGCTGCTGCGCAACAACGGCGCCGCCACTTTCGGCGCAGGCCTTTCAGCCACCGAACTGGCCTATCTGGTCGGCGGACCGACACGGGGCTTCGATGTCACCATCGCCAGTCTTCTGGAGCGCGAGGCGATCAGCTACGACGAAGCGACGCAACGATTCAATGTCAACGGTGCAGTTGCAGGTCTGAGCCCGTCCGAAGCGGCCCTGCGCAATCTGATCGCGGCCGATGGCCGGCCGGATCAAGTCCTCAAGCTCGGCAGCCGATTGTTCAACGAGACCAGGCAGAAGTTGGTGCGTAGTGGTCAGCTGCTCGATGACCATGCCGCGGATCGTGCCGCCTATCTACCCGCGCTATTGCCGGCTCTGGTGCTGCTGTTCGGACTCGCCAAGATTGTCGTAGGGATTCAGCGCGAGCGTCCGGTGGCTTTTCTCGTCGTGCTCGGTGTGATCATGCTGGTCATCACCCTGGTGTTCCTGTTCAAACGACCCGAACGTTCGCGGGCAGGAGATCGCAGCGTCGCCGAACAACGTCGCAAGCACGCACGGGTAGCGAGGGCACCGACGAAATCTGAACTGCCACTTGCCGTCGCCCTGATTGGAACGGCCGCGCTTACCGGCACTGCCTGGGCGGGCTATCACCAACTGCGTGTACCGCCCTCGTCGTCTGGAGATGGCAGCAGCGGCTCAGACAGCACAAGCAGCGACAGTGGCGGCGACAGCGGTGGCGGTTGTGGTGGCTGCGGTGGTGGCGGCGACTGAGAATTCCGGACGACGGTTTTCAGTTCCGCCGCGCCAACTCTTCGTGGCGCTGGCGTCGCTAGCGTCGTACACCATAGAACACATGGTCGCCGATGGTGGCCAATGGCTCGCCGGTGGCCCAGACCGGCTTGCTGATCCTCGAGGCGACGAAGTGATTGGCGCCAGGTACGACCTGGGTACGCAAGGGATGGGGCAACTGCCATAAGCGAATCGTGTCGACCGCAATATGCCAGGCTTTGTCCCAGGCTTTCGGATTCATCAATCGCGTATTGGGCGAGACCAGGGTGAGCGCGAACTGTTTTGGACGCTGCAATACTGCGCACAGCGAATCGCCTTCACGCTGAGTCTCGAAGCGACGCAGTGCAACTTCGGCAACGGCGATCTGGCCTTGGGTCGGCTGATCGCGTGCCTCCAGATAAATGGTGGTCGCCAGACAGACTTGGTCGGCGGTGGGTTGCGGCATCAAGGACGCGGCCCACAACAGCAGGGAAAGTTTCATCGGTTTGGCCTCCTGAAGATCCGGGATGGATCTGGATGCGCTCCTCAGAGCGCGCGCTGATCCATGGGAATCAGCGTGGTCAACAGACTGCCTGGCAGTCGAAAAGGTGGCGCAGCGTAGCCGTTTGATCTTGGAGCGAACACTCCATCGATGAACGCGTGTTCAGACTGAGCGGGTCAGTTCGTCTCAATGCTGCCTGCGAGTGCAGCAGGCTCAAGGACTTGCAGGCGAGACTTCACGCCTTAGGAGTTTATGGGTGACGCGAAATCGACCATCCGGACGGACTGCGGATCGGCCTCAAACCGGCCAATCGACCGCCAAGTTGGTCCTGTTACGGGTATGGCCTCGAACCGAATTGTTGTCGGGAACCGAGCGCGCTCTGCCATCGCCGAGCTCGACTTCGGCGCATTGTCAGGTCTTGCTTGCCTCGTACGCAGCGACCAGCGAGTGAGAATGGAAATCTCTGGCTCAGGTAGATCCAGAGCGGTATCCGAGCGTGAGGCCGATAAGACATGGAACTCGGTTTCGTTGCGAATCTTTCCTCGCTTCAGGATGGCCTTGTACAGCTTTGACCGACGCCGGATGGCTTCCGTCAGAGTGATCGAGCCAGCGCTTGCAAACGAAGCATCAGCCCTTGAAATCTCTGAGGGACTCAGGTCTTCACAGCCTTCCAAGTGTCGTTCACTGCCTGTTTCAGGCCAGCAAACGCCCGCGAGATCCCAACGCTGGATTCGACAGCGATGAGCGAATTGAAAGGATGGGCAGGATGGTCGAGCGGAATGGGAAACGGCAGAATCCGGGTCACGTAGTGGACAAAGAATTTTTTCAGTTCTTCGTACTCGCGCAGCTTTTCCTCTGAGACCTTTCGTGGCATTGGGGCGAGACCTGAGCCGTGGACGTCGGGCGTTCCATGGCAGTCTCCGGCGGACTCGGCGGCGAGTACGGTGCCGAGTTTCTTTGTCAGCCGGCGGAGATCACAGCCAAGCGGGCGAGGAGGTTTGGCGCACTGGCGTCCGCGGGTAGTTGACAGAACGGACAGCACGGACTCCTTGCAACAGGAGTCCGTGCCGGGCTCGATTGCGGCTTAGAACCCGCTGACGTCGAGGCGACCTCCGGTCACAACCTTACCGCTCAGGGAAGGAGTGGCCACGGTGCCGCCGAGAATTGCCGCCTTGATCTGGGCAGCGCTGGCGCCCGGATTGAGGGAGGCGTAGAGCGCGGCCGCACCCGTCACATGGGGTGTTGCCATCGACGTACCGTTGTAACTCGCATAACCCGAGATGAGCTTGCCCTTGCTGGTCTTGGGCACGGTTGACCAGATCGCCGAACCAGGTGCTCCGAGGTCCACCGTAGCCGCGCCCCATTGGGAGAAGCTGGAGAGTGCGCCGGTCGAAGTGGTCGACGCGACAGCGATGACGTTGGCACTGGTGTAGTTCGACGGGTAACTGTCCTGAGTGTCATTGTCGTACGCGCTGTTGCCCGCAGCAGCGACGAACAGGATGCCGGCCGTGTTCGCACGATCGATCGCGTCCTTCAGTGCCTGCGAATATCCGCCGCCGCCCCAGGAATTATTGGTGGCGACGATGTTCAGGCCATGCCGGGACTTGAGGTCGTTGAAATAATCTACCGCCTGGATGGCGTCGGCGGTGGTGCCGCCGCGACGTCCGAGAAACTTTCCACTGATCAATTTCACGCCGCCCCAGCAGACGCCAGCCACACCCTTTCCATTGCCGCCGATCCCGGCGATGGTTCCAGACACATGCGTGCCGTGATCGTCGGTGGCACCGCCCGAGTTGATGTCGTTGCTGTTGCCATCGAAATCCCAGCCACGGGTGTCATCGACATAACCATTGCCATCGTTGTCGATGCCATCGACCGGGTCGTAGGGATTGGTCCAGATATTTGCGGTGAGGTCCTCGTGGGCAAAATAGATGCCTTCATCGATGACCCCGATGTACACGCCCGAACAGTTCTGCTTGTTTTCAGACCAGGCATTCACCGCTTGCGAACCGTAGGTCCCCGACATGCCCCACAGCGAGCCGTTGGTTACATAGGTATCATTGGAAGTTGCGCTGTGCTGGTAGGTCCAGTTCGGCTCAGCAAACTCGACAGCCGGATCGCCACTCAGTCCACGTACCGCATCGGCGACAGCCAGACCAGCGGGCAGTCGCATCAGCTCAAGCCGCCCATTGAGTTCGCTGCGCACCGTTGAAACGGTGCTGGCACGCAGGCCGCTGCGAACCGCTTCGGAATCCGAACGCGAGACGCCGGATCTGAACTGCACGAGCAGCTCACCTGTGTGTGCGCGACCTGCCTGCAGATCGGCGAGTACCAAGTCGCTGCGACCGCCGGCGTGGCTGATCTGCGGAACAACCAAGGCGGCAGCGATGGCGAGAGACAATGCGGAAATGTTTGCTGAAAGGCGCATGATGGTATTTGAACTCCCCTGATGGAATTGAATGTGCGAACTCGATCCGACTGTCGTCTGGACTGATCGGATCGCGCGCCATTAGAACGGGATTTCAAGTCATTGCAAGTTGCATTGCAGCAGTGCGCTCGCCTCGCCGCAGCAGCTGGGCTGCGCCTTCACGCAAGCATCACGGCGAAAATCTGCGGCAGGCACATGTTCAACTTTGAGCGAACAAGGCGCCACACCGGTCCGCGCGCTGCGCCGCCTACTCCATCTGCGCTTTCGCATAGGCGACATCAAGCGCTTCCATCGCATCGCGTGGCTTGAGCTTGATCGCGCGTGCATAGCTTGCGGCGGCTTCGTCTTCTTTCTTCGCGCCATAGAGCAGCATCAACACGTTGCCATGCTCGATATGCGCGATCGGAGCGTCCGGGGTGAGCTTGAGTGCGGTCTTCAGATGATCTTCGGCGATTGCCGCCTTGGCGCCATAGGTCAGTCCGGCGATCATGCTGCCGACTTTGCTGACCACCTCAGCGTGATAGAGCGCCATCGCGGTGTGCGCTTCGGCATGCTTGGGGGCGAGCTTGAGCGTGGTATCGAGACTGGCGCGCACCTTGCCAGCCAGTCCCTGCGCCAGCGCCTTGGCGATCGAAATCAATTGGCTGTAGCGGCCCAGGGCAAATGCTTGAAAGTAGTGAGCGTTGGCTTCCTTGGCGAGCACGGCCTGCGCTGCTTCGGCGCGCGCCGCAGTGGCCTCGAAGCGGGCGAGTTTTTCCTTGTCGTCGTCGATCAGATAGTTGGCGTGGATACCCATCGCCTTGCAGGCAAGCATGCTGCCGAGCAACCCAGCGGATTCGCCGATCTCGAAGGCCTGCTGAAAATCGCCGCGGTGGAAGGCGCGCCAACCATCCTGCAGTTGCGTCGCGATCTTGCCGGCCTCGGCAGCCTTGCCAAGCTTGCTGTTCGACTTGATCAGTCGGCCGATCTCGGTCTCATCAGGGTAGGGCTCCTGATCACCCGCATGCAATTTGGCCCAGTTCTTCTGCAGTTTGTCGCCGCTGTAGTCGAATGCCTTGTCCGGATGCGGGAACGCCGCCCATTTCTTGCTCGCCATGCCAATTCCTCCCAGTATGTGGCAAGCATCCGCGAATCCGCCTTGCGAGGCAAGAACGGCGGCTTGCTAACTTTTTTCGCTGTGGTCCGTCCAAGTGCGCATGTTTGCCTTCCTCAATAGTCGACCCGCCTGGTCGCTGGACGAGTTCCAGCGTGTGCTCGCCCGCCGTGGTGAGCGCTGGTATGCCGCCTGTGTGCGCATTACTGGCGATCCTGGGCTGGCTGAGGATGCCGTCCAGGAAGCGCTGCTGAAGGCCTGGACCCAGCGTGACAAGTTCCGCGGCGAGTCCGAGATTGACACCTGGATCCACCGCATTGCACTGAACGCGGCGATTGACCAGGTCCGCCGTCAGAAGCCTGGCGCCAGTGAAGAGATCGCCGAAGACATGCTGGCGGCCGGCGACAGCCCGACCACCGTGCACAGCCGAGCGGCATTTGGACAGGATCTCGGCCGTGCCCTGGAACGACTGACACCCCTGGAACGGATGTGCTTCGTGCTGAAGCACGTCGAGGACTGGCATCTCGATGAGATCGCCGCCGAACTCAACAACAGTATCAATGGCATCAAGCAGGCCCTGTTCCGCGCGGTACGTAAATTGCGCGGCGACCTGCAGCAATGGCGAGGTGAGTCATGATTCGTGAAGAAGACCTGTTGCTCTATCACTACGGCGAAGGCCTCAGTAGTGAACGTCGCGCGGAAATTTCGGCGGCGCTGGACGCTGATGCCGAGCTGCGGGCCATGTGGCATCAACTGCTGGCAGATCTGTCCGCACTCAGCCACGCGCCGCGCATTTCGATTCCCGCGACCGTGCAATCGCGCCTGAGTGTCCGGCTTGCGGCCGCGGCCAGCAGTGAACGCCGACCGACGAATATCGCCTCGCGCAAGCAGGGCTGGGGATGGCCGGCAAGTCTTGCCGCCTACGCATCTTTGGCCTTGGCGATTGGTATCGCCATTGGCCTCGGCATGCGCGGCCCCGTGGACCAGGCTCAGCCATTGCCGCTGCTGGCTGATTCGCCGAAAGACAGCGCGCGTTTCGAACGTGGACTGCGTCTGCATCTGGCCGATACCGAACTGCAACTGGTTGGCTTTTCCCAAGCCGAGCCCGCGGCGCGTACCGCCCTGATCGCCCGTATCGTGCAGGAAAACCGCATGTTTGCCCATGCCGCCGAGCGTTCCGGTGAACCCGGTCTGGCGCGCGTATTGCGTTCGTTCGAAGCCCAGCTACAGGGCATGGATGGGCAGACGCTCGATACCCAGGGCATCGAGTCACGGCGTGAGCAACTCGATTTCGAACTTGGCGTGATGCAAACCAAACTCGCGAACGACCCGTCCAAGTCGACGCTGAACATCTGAAACCGGACAAGGAGCAACAACATGAAACCCAATCGACTGCGTGCCGCAATCATCCTCGTTCTGCTGGCGACTGCAGGCACCCAGGCGCAGACCGCAGAACAAACCGCCGAACGCGATCGTCGCCAGGCCGAACTGGCTTCCGTTGCCGCACTGCGCGCAGAGGGCGAGGCACAGCGCGACGCGATAGCGGCCGAGCGCGAGGCTTCCCAAGCGGCGCTTATAGCCCAACGCGATGCACATGAGGCGGATCGTGATGCCCGTGAAGCCGAGCGCGACGGACGTGATCGCACGCCGCTCAGTGAGCGCGATCAACTCGCCATTGCGGCGCTCGAAGGCCTGATGTCGGCGCCGAATGCCAGGGCCTTGCCGATCCTGCAGCGCGTACTCCAGGGCGACCACAACGATGTCGTCAAGGAACGGGCGCTGTTCGTGCTGAGTCAGATCGATCTGCCCGAGGCGCAGGTGACCCTCATGGAGTTTGTCCGCAATGGCAAGGGCCGGCTGCAGCGTGAGGCGATCCGGATGGTCGGTATCGGCGGTGATGCCAAGGCGCTTGACGGCCTGCTCGCGGTTTATGCCAGTGGGGACCGGCGGATGCGCAAACAGATCATGGAGGCCTACCTGATCGCCGGTCGCAAGGACCTGCTGCTGCAGATTGCGAAGGCCGCCAAGGATGAAAAGGAAGCTGACGATTCCATCCGTATGTTGGCTGCGATGGGCGCCGTCGAGGAGTTGCGTTCGCTCGGCGCCGAGGGCAAGAATCCGCGCAGTCTGATGCAGGCCTATGCCATCTCGGGCGATCTCGAAGGACTCCGTCGCATCGCCATGAGCAATGCCGAAGCGGCACAGCGCGAAGAGGCCATCCGCAGCATGGGGATCATCGGCGGTGACAAGGCACATGCTGCCTTGCGCGAAGCGTATGCCAAGGCCGACTCCGAACGACTGCGCGATGCCGCCCTGCAGGGCATGCTGATCAGCGATGACCAGCGTGGCGTGCTCGCCCTCTATCGGGCGGCCAAGTCGGTGCAGGAGAAGAAGGCGCTGCTGCGCACTCTGTCGATGATGGGTGGCGATGCGGCGTTGGACGCGATAGATGCCGCGCTCGAGGGGAAGGCACCATGAATTTGCCGTCGATGAAGCGGATGATGGCTGCGGCCGTGCTCGCTGCCAGCTTCGGCACCGCGGCAGCTGTCCAGGCGCAGGCAGGCGCAGCGCTCAAGTTACCGACGGAAGGCTGGGTGAGTTGGGATGTCGATGCGGTGGAATCGGCGCAGCGCTGGTGCTGCTTCGACTGGGATCGCGGCGACGCGCAGAGCACGGTCTGCAATCTCGACGGCCGCGAGGGCGGATACGGAAGTCGCGGCGAGGATACCGCGGTGTCCAGCATCAGGATTTACGCGCGCATGCATCTGGGTAAGCCGGACCGCATCCGCGCGCTGGCGACCGACTGCCCGGTGAAGACCGATACACCGATTCGCGCTCGCTCCGACATCTCCAGCGCACAGAGCCTGACCTGGCTGCGCGCGCAGTTGTCGCCGCGTTCGTCACTGAGCAGTGATGCGATGGCCGGTCTGGCCGTGCATCGTGGTCCGGAGGCCAACGACATGCTCGACGATCTGGCACGCCGTGGCCCGGATCTCGAGACGCGCAAGGAGGCGATCTTCTGGGCGACCCAGGGCCGTGGCAGCGAGGGGCTGGGTCTGGTGTTGCCCCTGTATCGCAGCGATCCGGATCCGAACATCCGTGAGCACGCCGCATTCGCCGTGGCGCAGACCAAAGCACCTGCGGCCATCGCTGCGCTGGTCTCGGTGGCGCGGACGGATTCCAGCCGCAAGGTGCGTTCGCAGTCCTGGTTCTGGTTGGCGCAGACCGGTGCAAAACAATCGGAGTCCGAGATCAATCGCGCGCTGAGTGAGGAACGCGACGCGCAAGTTCGCGACCAGGCGGTGTTCGCCCTGTCGCAATTACCCGAGCCACGCAATGTCGAAGCCCTGATCGCCGTCGCCGAACGTACCGAGTTGGGACGTGACGTGCGCAAGCAGGCCGTGTTCTGGCTCGGCCAATCCGAAGCTGACGAAGCCACGCAGTATCTGGATCGCCTGCTCGCGGGCTCGCCCTCGCGCTAGTTTTTACGGCGTGTGGTGAGATCCGTTTCACCACGGTGGCGAATTCAGGATGGCATCTTCCAAAGATGCCATGCCAACACCACGACGGATCCGACACGGCATCGCCAAGATCGCCCTGAAAAGCTCTGCGCTGGAGTGCGCGTCGAATTATCGCCGGAGATTCAAAGCAGGAAGATCGTGCCGAGTCCAAGGAAGGCGAGAAAGCCGAGACAGTCGGTGACTGTGGTCAGGATCACGCCGCCGGCGAGGGCGGGATCGATGGCCATGCGACGCAGGGCGAGGGGTATCAGTACACCCGATGCTGCGGCGACGACGAGATTGATGGCCACCGCGGCGCCGATGACGAGGGCGAGCTTAAAGTTGCCAAACCACAATCCAGCAGCGATACCGACGACGATGGCCCAGATCAATCCGTTGAAGCCGCCGACCTTGAGTTCCTTGGCGAGCAGGATCAGGGCATTGGAAGCCCCAACCTGACCAAGCGCCATGCCGCGTACGATCAGGGTGAGGGTCTGCGTGCCGGCGATGCCGCCCATGCTGGCGACTACCGGCATCAGGATCGCAAGGGCGACAATCTGCTCAAGTGCGACATCGAAGCGGCCAATCACGAATGAGGCCAGAAATGCGGTTGCCAGATTGATGCCAAGCCAGAGCGCGCGTTTGCGCGTGGCGCGTGGCACCGGTGAAAACAGATCCTCTTCTTCATCGAGGCCGGCCATCGACATGACATTGTGGTCGGCCTGATTGCGGATGATGTCGACCACGTCATCGATGGTGATGCGACCGAGCAGCACATTGTGCAGATCGACCACCGGCGCCGAGATCCAGTCGTGATCGGCGAAATTGCGCGCCACGTCGACCGCCTCGGCGGTGACCATGATCGGCGCCTCGCTATCATCCATCAAGGTATTCACCAGGGTAGAAGGGTCCGAGGTCAACACCTGCGAAATCGCCAGCCGCCCCAGATACTGGTTGCGCCGGCTGACCACATAGAGATAGTCGGTGTGGCCAGGGATTTCGCCACGCAGGCGCAGATAGCGCAGCACCACGTCGACGGTGACGTCGGCGCGGATGGTGATGGCATCGGGTGCCATCAGTCGGCCAGCGGTGTCCTCCGGGTGCGACAGCACCTGCTCAAGTCGCTCGCGATCGTCGCGATCCATCGACTTGAGTACCTCGTCGGTCACGGTATCGGGCAGATCGTCGAACAACTCGGCCAGATCGTCGATATCGAGCGACTCGGCCGCTGCAACGATTTCCTCCGGGTCCATGTCGCTCAGCAAGGCCTCGCGCACCTCCTCACCACAATGCACAAGTACTTCACCGTCATCCTCGGAGTCGACCAGACCCCACAGCATCAGACGCTTGGTCGGCGGCAGCGACTCCAGCAAATTGCCGATTTCCGCCGGCGACAGCGTGTTGACCATGCGCCGCACCGGCCCGAAGCGGCCGGAGTCGAGCGCCTGCGAGAGCATCTTCATGCGCCGTGCCGTGCGGTCGAGATGGGCGAGATCGGCCATGGCATTCCTCAGTCAAGGGGGTTGCTCGGTTGCGGTGTGCGTCGAAGCGATGCGGTGCTTCGATGACGGGCGTGCACGCCGACACTTCCGAGATGTTCGAGGGGTGATTATCGCGGGAATGCAGGCGACTGGCTATGCAAGTGAGTGCTGATGCCTTTGCCCTTGCCCTTGCCTTTGTAGATCCTCCGTCACCCTGCAAGCGGTTTTTGGGTGCTTGCGGGTCTGTTTTTGTCCCAAGGCGAGTTGGTCCTGAACATGGCATGGATGCTTTGC
>JAYSZM010000203.1:0-5507 GCA_043738015.1 Lysobacterales bacterium | reverse complement strand
CGGCCTCTCCGGTGAACCAAAGAACGCAGATCAAGAGCTGTTGATAAATAGCTTCAAAAGCCAAAAACCAACAGCAAAGCCAGCGTACAAGAGCGTGGCTTGCCGCGCTGATGTTGATCTTGATCTTGGTGTTGTAGAGCGTGGCTTGCCGCGCTGATCTTGATGTTTCTCAAACGACAAGAACAACTCAAGAGCAGCGCGGCAAGCCACGCTCTACAAGGTCCCCTCGCGCGGAACGACTCGATCCCGTCTAGTCGTGGCGGACGCCGAGCGTCAATCCTTTCAGGAAATTGCGCAGCATCTGATCGCCACAGAGACGAAAATTGCGATGGTCCTGTTGCCGGAACAAGGCTGACAATTCGGGTTTGGTCACCGGAAATCCAGCGTCCTCGAAAATCTGGTGCATGTCGGCGTCCTTCAACTCGAAAGCGACGCGCAGTTTTTTCAGCACCACATTGTTGGTGATGCGCTTCTCTACAGGTCGCGGCGCCTGGCCGGGCAGGGTGCCGCGTTGGTGGATCACCAGCCCATCGAGAAAGTGTGCGAGTACGGCGTCACTGCATTCCTGAAATCCGGGTGCATCTTCCTTCTTCAGGAAAGACTGCACGTCTTCCTTGTCGAGCTCGAATCCTTCGTCGGCGAGCTGGGCAATCTCGGCAACGCGGATATCGCTCAGATCGAGCATGTAACGGATGCTGCGCAGTACGTCGTTATTGATCATTGCTAGTTGGATTCCGTCGGCGCCTGTGGGCTCAAGGCGCATTATGCCGGTTGCTGGCCGGGCGCGGCAGTCTGGCTGCCAGCGCGTCAACCAATGCTTGGCACCGACGTTGAAAGGCTTGGGGCGCCGAACGCGCGCGGCAGCCTCGAATCCTTACCTTCCCAGGAGCAAACCATGATCCGTATCACCCTGCTGTCCAGCCTGCTCGGGCTGTGCCTGGCGTCCTCCGCATTCGCGGCCCTGCATGTCGACAGCAATACCACCTTGACCGATGCTGCAGGTGGCACCATGGTCATTCAAACCAGCGGTGACATCGGCAGCGAATCCGGCAGCGCGGTCGGCGAAGCCAGCTTTCTCAACTTTTCGCCGCGACAAAAGGACGGCAGTGTCAATGGAAATCTGCGCCGCGAGCGCGTGCGCGAAGGTGAGCTGATCAGCCAGAGCTATTCGGGCAATCTCAGTCTGGTGATCCCGGCCGACGGCAGTGGACAGGCGACGCGTACGGTGACGGTACGCTTTGACGACGTGACTGTGGTGCGTTCGGAAGAGGGGCGTACCGTCACCGGTACCTTGCTCATCAACGACCGCGAGGTGCCGGCTGCCGAGGCACCTCGTTCGATCATCGCCATCCTGATTGGTCTGGTACGCCTGATGCGCGCATGAGGCGAACATAGGGACCATTGCACAGAGCCCCGCACCTGAGACAGGTGCGGGGCCACGCCGAAGCGTGATCAGTTGTGGCGCGATTCGAACGCCTTGATCTGGTTCTCGGCCTCGTCCAGGCTGACGCCATAGGCCTCCTGGATCTTGCCTGCCAACTCGGTGCGGCGGCCGGCGATCACGTCCAGCTGATCGTCAGTGAGCTTGCCCCACTGAGCCTGCACCTTGCCTTTGAATTGCTTCCATTCGCCTTTTGCGATTTCCCAGTTCATGGTTTTCTCCTTTGAGTTACGACGTGGATGCCGACGTCGGAGGACGCCAGCGCTGCGTCATCGAACAGGCGACGGGCAGTTCTCCGACTGTCCTCGTCGCCTTGAACCTGCGATCGAGCCTGCAGATCCCGATGACATGTGAAACTCTTGCATTGAACTCAAGTGCCGCTCAGGCGGTCGCGAGTTCGGCGAGCACATTCCAGCGCGCGCGCGGGGCTGGCTCGTAATGTGGCTGCCGCGGCAACAGACGCTCGGTCTCCCGATGCACGGCTGCATAGCATTCGCAGCTGAGGTGCTCCAGCCGACGACGGTCGAGCACGGCGATTCGACCGCGATGGCAGGAGATCGCACCCAACTTCTGCAACTTGCCGGCGCTGTCGGTGATGCCTTCGCGGCGCACACCCAAGCGATTGGCGATCGACTCATGTGTCAGACTGAGATTGGCGTCGGACTGGCGATCCAGCGACAGCAACATCCAGCGGCAGAGCTGCTGCTCGATCGAGTGATAGCGATTGCAGGCAGCGGTCTGCGCCATCTGCGCACTGCGTGCCTGGCTGTAGCGCAGCAGCAGCATCAGGGCGGCGCCGTGACGGTCGAACTCGTCTTTCACCTGGGTCCCGAGAATTCGGCAGGCACCGCCGGCGCGCTGAACAGTGGCGCGCCAAGGGCTGCAGACCCCGCCCATGAAAGCCGCGGTACCGACTACGCCCTCATTGCCAACCATGGCGATTTCGGACGATGCCCCGTTCTCGCTCACATTGAGCAGCGAAACGATGGCATCGGTCGGGAAGTAGACATGGCGACGTGGCTGCGCGGCTTCGTACAACATCTGCCCGGCGCGCAGTTGCACGAATTCCATATTCGGTAGCAGGCGGGTCTGAGCTTCTTGGGGCAATGCCGCCAGCAGGCGGTTCCGCTTTGCAATGATTGAAGACAGCATGTCGGATTCCTTTCGGCCGGGAGCCGGGCGCTCGGAGTGATTCCCAAGGTAATCAACTCACGATGCGTGCCAGCTCCGACGACTCTATAAATCAATGACTTGCGCATGCCGCGGCGCGCAGCAGCACTGCAAGTCGCACGGTCGGCGTGCAGGCTGCACGAGTCATGCTTCGGGTTGATGACTGCACTGTTGCGCCTTGAATCGTTCGGTTCGCTATCGCACTGAGACCAGGAGCGCGCACGAGCAGACTTGGGCTTCAACCGATCAGTCGAATCGGGCCCATGAGGAAAACGCCATGACCAAACGATCCGCAATCCTTGATTCGAGCATCTGGAAGTCACGCATCCGCGATGGCCTCGGCAGGCCGCTGATGGCGAGCTTGCTCGCCGTGGCAATGGCCAGTTGTGCCTCCACGCCGGAACCGCCGACCGAAGCCTTGCAGGCAGCGCAGCTCGCCATCGAATCCGCCGAACAGGCGCGTGTCGCCGACTACGCCGCCAGTGAACTCGGTGCCGCACGCGAAGCGCTCGCTGAGGCACGCGTTGCAGTACAGGATGAGGAAATGGTCCGCGCGCGACGCTTGGCTGAGCGCTCGCGAGCCAGCGCCGAACTGGCGACCGCGCGCGCATCCGAAGCGCGCAATCGTGAAATCAATGGCGAACTGCAGAAGACCATCGACGCGCTCGAACAGGAACTGCAACGCAACTCCGGAGACCGCCCATGAAACTCTTTAGCCGTCGTATCGCCGGAATCGCTGCCACTGCATTCATCGCCGTTGCGCTGAGCGCCTGCGGCCCGTCCATGGTCCGACCTGATGGCGCCGATGATGCGCGCACCCGGCTGACCCGCCTGCAATCCGATTCCAACCTGGCCGGATTGGCGCCGATTGCCATCCAGGAAGCCGAGGCCGCTGTGCGCGCCGCGGAACAGCCGCGCAAGGATCACGACTACGCCGATCATCTGGTTGTGATCGCTGATCGCAAGGTCGACAAGGCCTGGGCACTCGCCGAGGCGCGTCATCTTGAGAACCAGCGCAAGCAACTCAGCGAGCAGACCGAGCGTATGCGTTTGGACGCACGTACCCGCGAAGCCGATCGCGCACGTCGCGATGCCAGCGTCGCCCGCAGCCAGGCCGATCTGGCCCGGCACGATGCGATGAATTCGCGGCAGACGGCCGAGCAGGCTCGTCGCGACGCGATGAACTCGCAGCAGACTGCCGAGCAGGCCCGTTACGACGCGATGAACTCGCGGCAGACTGCCGAGCAGGCCCTGGCCGAGAAGCGGCTTGCTGCCGAGCGTGCCGAAGCGGCGCGGATGGATGCCAACGCGGCCCGCAGCGATGCAAGCACTGCGCGTACCGCGGCGGAGACTGCTGCACTTGAGCGTCAGGAAGCACAGCAACAGGCCGCCTCCGCGCGGGCTGATGCCGAGGCCGCACGTCAAAACGAACAGCAGGCGGCTCAGAGTGCGCAAGCCGCGCGTGCCGAAGCCGATGCTGCACGTCAGAAGAATGAGGTCTTGCGCCAGCAGATCGCCGAGCTGGATGCCAAGACGACCGAACGCGGCCTGATTGTCACGCTTGGCGATGTGTTGTTCGAAACGGCCAAGGCCGATCTGAAGGGCAGCGCCTCGGCCAATCTTGGCAAGCTGGCCCGCTTCCTCAACGAGTACAGCGATCGCAGCGTGGTCATCGAAGGTCATACCGACAACGTCGGCCGCGACGATTACAATCTTGGCCTGTCCCAGCGTCGTGCCGATTCTGTACGCAATTACCTGGTTGCCCAGGGCGTTGCAGCCAGCCGGATCAGCGCCACCGGCATGGGCGAGTCGGCACCGGTGTCCGGCAATGACACGAGCACCGGACGTCAGCAGAACCGTCGCGTCGAAGTCATCATCTCCAACAAGTAGGCCGATTCGACCAGGCCGCGACCGGACGCAAGCACTGCGTCGGTCGCGGCCTGATTGTATGGAAGGGCCTGCAGAGCCGGCGTACTCAAGCAAAAGCACGGGCTTCCCGATACGCTTGCGCACTATCGCGTCGCGCCCACGGCGACGAACGGATTCGCCGCATGACCAGCATGCACGTGTGGCCCCTGACCTGCCTCCCGGCTGCGTTTGCTGAGCCGATGCCCACGCGCCTGGCCGGTGTGCAACAAAATCTGCGCCGCACTGACGCAAGAGTCGTGCGATGAAGACCGAGATGTGGCTCAGGGTGATCCTGATCGATCCGCCAGCGGGCGTGCTTTTCGCCGTGCAGCGTGGCCGCGACGAACTGCTGCCAGCGTTCTCCAGCACTGCCGATCGGATCTGCTTCGAGTTTCCTGTGTATCTGATCGACGCGAACAGCCAGCCGCCGCGGATCACGGGAGCCTACGCACAGGGCCCGGCGGCCGCGCGCTTTGTCTACGTCAATTCGGGCACGGCGGCGGGCCAGGTCGGTTCCTGCTGGACCCGGCGCATCAAAGTTCCGCTGCGTGGTTTGGGCAGTGCCCTGCTGCAGTCGCTGGGTACTGCCAATGAATACGCGCTGGCGGCGGAAATTTCTGGTCGTGCACGCGATGGCGGACCGGCCTGTGCGACGGTTCCCCTACTGAGCGATTGGCGACGCATGCAGCGAACCGCGTCGGCGCGCGCATGAGTGCGTGCACAGCGTATGAGGCGACTGCGCTGGGATCGCAGTTATCCGGATGAGCCGGAGCCGGATCTTTCTGCTGACTGCGCTCAGTCTGCTGGCCTTTGCCGGCAACTCGCTGCTGTGCCGGGCGGCCCTGCGCGAATCCGCGATCGATCCGGCCAGTTTCACCAGTATCCGTTTGCTTGCGGGCGCCATCACCCTGTGGCTGTTGCTGCGTCTGCGCGCTGGTTCCGCCCGGGGCGGCGGCGATTGGGCCTCGGCGATTGCGCTGTTTGTCTA
>JAYSZM010000202.1:0-5508 GCA_043738015.1 Lysobacterales bacterium | reverse complement strand
CACTTTGTTCTGCATGCTGCCGCCGTGCAGAGAATGCGGATGGCAGAGCACGGCGGTGCCAAGGCGCGCGGCTTCCTTGGGCACGTCGCTGGCGACTTCCATCCTGCCGGCCGCGCCCTGCAGAAAAAAATGTGCGGCGGCCTCGGGAAACTGGCTGGGTGTATCGATCATGCCGGGGCTGGATTTCGACTCTGCGTGAAGACCCTAGGGTACCCGGTCCCCAGCATGCCTCGATAGGCGGATGTCGGTGTGCCACAAGGTGAATGCGCCGCAGCCTGCGCCGATTGGCACATCGTCAAAGCGGGCCGGCCTCGCTATTGTTGCGGCTTTCCACCGGGGAGATTCCGATGAGACCAGCTGCTTCCGCCATCGCCAGCAGCGCGCTGGCCCTGCTCGCACTGACGCAATCCAGTCTTGCGCTGACCCCAGCAGACGCGCCGACTCCGGCCTGGAAGGCATGGCAGCAACATCAGAGCCTGCAGTCGGACTCGCTGTTCGACGGCCTGCACTGGCGCTCAATCGGACCCACAGTGCAGGGCGGTCGTGTACTCGATGTGGCGTCCATTCCGGGTCAGCCCTATGGCTTCTACGTGGCCTATGCGAGCGGCGGCGTCTGGAAGACCCAGAATAATGGCGTGACCTTTGCGCCGTTGTCCGACCAGTTGCCGGTTACGATCACCGGCGCCATAGGGGTCGATCCGCTGCTACCCAAGCGACTGTGGATTGGCTCGGGTGAGTCCAATGCCTCGCGCTCCTCTTATGGCGGCATGGGCGTATTTGTCTCCGACGACGAGGGCGCCAGCTTCCGCCACGTCGGACTCAGCGATGTCGACCGTATTGCACGCATCGTCGTACACCCCAGGGACAGCAACCGCGTCTGTGTCGCCGCCACCGGCAGGCTGTACAGCGACGGCGGCCGACGCGGCGTGTTCTGTACGCGCGATGGTGGCGTGAGCTGGACCCAGACCCTGGTCGGCACCGGCCGCAGTGGCGCGATCGATCTGGTGATGGACCCGAAAAACCCCAAGCTGGTCTACGCCGCACTATGGGAACACTCGCGCAGTGCATGGAACTTCATCGAGTCGGGCGCCGGTTCGGGCATCTACAAATCCGCCGACGGCGGTGACACCTGGAGCCGGCTCGCAGGCGGATTTCCGCAAGGCGCCAAGGTCGGTCGCATCGGCCTTGCGATTTCTGCCAGCGATCCCAAGGTGCTCTATGCCAGCGTCGACAACTGGGAGGAGCTGCCCGCCGACGAGCAGGATCTGGGCGACCGGCCATTGTCCGCGCGCCGACTGAAATCGATGAGCAAGGAAGAGTTTCTCGCCCAGGATCCCGATGAGATCGAAGCCTTCATCCGCGGCAATGACCTCGAAACCGAGCTCGATGCCAAAACCCTGATCGCGCGCATCCAGAGCGATGAGCTGAAGGTTCAGGACCTGATCGACGCGCTCAACGATGCCGAGGCAGCCCTGTTCAATACCGATATCCGCGGCCTGGAGATCTATCGCTCGAGCGATGCCGGGGTGACCTGGCGACGCACGCATGAACGCCCGCTCAGCGAAGTCACCTACACCTACGGCTATTACTTTGGCCAGATTCGCGTGGCACCGGACAATCCGCAGCGCATCTATGTGCTGGGTGTGCCGGTGGTCGTATCAGAGGACGGCGGCGCCAGTTTCAAGGGCATGAACCAGCACGATGTCCATGTCGATCATCATTCCTGGTGGATCGATCCGCAAAACCCACAACGCATGATCAATGGCAATGATGGCGGTATCGACATCAGCTATGACGGCGGCGCGACCTGGCTCAAACTCGATCGGCAACCGGTGGGGCAGTTCTACACGGTCAATGTCGATATGGCCGAACCCTACAATGTTTACGGCGGCCTGCAGGACAACGGTACGCTCAAGGGCTCCTCGCGCAGTGATTGGGAACGTGGTGAGGACTGGAGCATGATCGGCGGCGGTGATGGCATGCATGTCGCGATCGACCCGCGCGACGACACGGTCTATACCGGATACCAGTTCGGCTACTACAGCCGCAAGAGTCCCGATGGCGGCGGCCAGGTGCGACCGCGCGAAAAGCTCAAGGATCCCGCGCTGCGCTACAACTGGAATACGCCGGTGGTGCTGTCGACGCACAATCAGGACGTGGTCTATTTTGCTGCGAACAAATTGTTCCGATCGTTCGACAAGGGCGTCAACTGGAGCGCCATCAGCGGCGATCTGACCACCAGCCGGCAGCGCGGCGATGTGCCCTACGCGACAATCACCAGTATCAGCGAATCGACGCAGCAGTTTGGCCTGATCTGGGCCGGCACCGACGATGGCAATGTCTGGGTGACCAGCGGCGGTGGCAATGACTGGCGCAATGTCTCGGCGCGCCTGCCCGATCACTGGGTCAGCCGGGTGATCGCATCGAGCCATGCGCTCAAGCGTGCTTATGTCAGCTTCAACAATTACCGCAATGACGATGCCGCCGCGATGCTGTATGTGACCGATGATCTGGGCAACTCCTGGCGGTCAATCAGCTCGAATCTGCCTGCCGAGTCGATCAATGTGGTGCGCGAAGATCCGGTCAACGCCGACGTGCTCTATGTCGGCAGCGATCGTGGTGTCTATGTATCGCTCGATCGCGGCGCGCGCTGGCAGGTGCTCGGCGCCGATCTGCCCAAGGTGCCGGTACATGATCTGGTGATCCATCCGCGTGATCGCGAAATCGTCGCTGGCACCCATGGCCGCAGTGTATGGATCGCCGATGTCTTGCCGGTCCAGGAACTGAGTGGAAGTGTGCGTGACAAAGCCCTGCACGTATTCCCGATCGATCCGATGACCGCCGAGCGCGGCTGGCGCAGCCGGCCATCGCGCTGGTTCGATGAATCCAGCGATGTGCCCGCGCGCACCATCAGCTATTGGGCCAGCGCCGCCGGCACTGGCACACTGAGCGTGCTCGACAAGGACAAGCAGGTCATCAAGGAATTCGCCTTCGAGGCCAAGCGCGGCATCAATACGCTCGACTGGGATCTCAGTGTCGATCAGGCACGAGCACTCGCGGCGGAAGTCGCCGCTGCCGAGAAGTCCGACACCGCGTCCAATGCCGCAACGACCACACCGACCATCGACGATCAGGCAAGCAAACCGGCGGATGGCAAGTCCGCAGGGAAACTAGCCACGGCGGCGGCCACACCGTATGCCGAATCGCTGCGCCTGGGTCATCGTCTGTTGCTGGTACCGGGCAAGTACACCGTGCAGATGCGCATGGCCGGCGCCAGCAGCCAAGCGAATTTTGAGCTCAAGGCACCTGAAGCCTACAAGCCGCGGGCGCCGGCCAAACCCAAGCTGCGCGGTCGCGACGACTGATTGCCCGGATGGATCGCGCCGGAGGGGGACATTGAACGCCTCACTCCGGCAGATCACGGCAAGAGTGCTCGACGTGCCGACCCTGTACCTTCGGCCCATGCCGAGACGAGGCCGGGCCCTTATCGTGGGACGTGTTTACCCACCCACTTCAAGGATCGTCGATGAAACTCCGTGCCCTGCCGTTGCCATTGGCGCTCGCGCTTGCCCTCGCCGCCTGTGGTTCCAAGGACGCCACGGCGCCGGATAGCAGCAGCCCGTCCACAGTTGCTGCCACCAGTACCCAGGCTGATCCGGCCGCAACCGCCGCGCAATTGGAGCAGCTCTACAACGAATTCTGGGAGGCATCGCTCGAACTCAATCCGATCCAGGCCACCTTCGTCGGCGACCCGCGCTACAACGATCGCCTGCCCAACTTCCTAAGTGCCGAAGTACGCCAGCAGGAACATGATTTCGAAAAGAAGTGGCTGGATCGGATTACGGCAATCGATCCCTCGGTGCTGGACGGTCAGGCACGGGTTTCCTACGACATCTTCGTCCGCGACCGCCGTCTGGTCCTGGAGGGCGAGCGCTTCCCCGGCTGGATGCAGCCGGTCAACCAGTTCAGGAATTTTTCTCAGTTCCTCGTGCAGCTCGGCAGTGGCGCCAGCGCCCAGCCCTTCGTGACGGTGAAGGACTACGACAACTGGCATGCCCGTGCCAGTGTTGCGCCAGCCATCTTCGATACTGCGATTGCCAATATGCGCGAAGGCATGGCGACCGGTGTGGTACAGCCCAAGGTGCTGATGCTGAAGGTGCTGCCGCAACTGGAGTCGATCATCAAGGACAAGCCCGAGGACTCGCTGTTCTGGGGTCCAATCAGCAAGCTGCCGGCGGATTTTTCTGATGCCGACAAGGCGCGCATCACGGACAGCTATCGCGCCGTGATTGCCGGTCAGATGATGCCGGCCTATCGCCGTCTGCATGCCTTCATCAAGGACGAGTACATCCCCGCCTGTCGCGAAACTGTTTCGTTGTCGGCCCTGCCCGATGGCGAAGCCTGGTACGCCTACAACGTCAAGAACATGACGACGACCACGATGACGCCGGCTGAGATCCATCAGATCGGACTCGACGAAGTCGCGCGCATTCAGGGCGAGATGAAGGCGGTGATGCAGCAGGTCGGCTTCAAGGGCGAGCTCAAGGATTTCTTCAAACACCTGACTACCAGCGACGAGTTCAAGTTTGCCACTGAGCAAGCCCTGCTCGATGCCTACAATGCCCTGCGTGCACGCACCGAGGCGGGTGTGCCGAAACTGTTTTCACTGACGCCCAAGGCGGGATTCGAGATCCGTCCGGTGGAGCCTTTCCGTGCGGCAAGTGCGGCCGGCGGCAGCTATCAGGGTCCGAACGAAGACGGCAGTCGTCCCGGCATCTTCTACGTCAACACCTATGACCTGCCCTCGCGCAAGACCTGGGACATGGAATCGCTGTTCCTGCATGAAGCGATTCCGGGTCATCATTTCCAGATCGCGCTGCAGCAGGAACTGACCGGTCTCCCGAAGTTCCGTCGCTTCGGCGGTGAGACGGCGTTCGCCGAGGGCTGGGGTCTCTACGCCGAATCGCTGGGCAAGGACCTCGGTGTCTACACCGATCCGTACCAGTATTTCGGACGTCTGCAGGCTGAACTCTGGCGGTCGATCCGACTCGTCGTCGACACCGGCCTGCACAGCAAGGGCTGGACCCGCGAGCAGGTGATCGACTACATGAAGCAAAACTCGGCGGTGGACAATACTGACGCCGTCGCCGAGGCCGAGCGCTATGTCGCCATCCCAGGCCAGGCGCTGGCCTACAAGATCGGCGAGCTGAAAATTCTGGAACTGCGCGCGAGGGCCGAAGCGGCGCTGGGCGACAAGTTCGACCCGCGTGAATTCCACGCCGAGGTGCTCAAGGATGGCGCGGTACCGTTGGGCGTGCTGGAGGCGAAGATCGATCGCTGGTTGGCGACCAAGAAAGGCTGAGCCCACCGCCGCTGCCAGGACCGCTGCCGAGCCCGTTCAGCGAACTCGGGACAGGCCTGCCGACCGGTTGTCGACCCTTGCCGTGCCAGTGATCGCCGGCAAGCAGACGTGCATGTCTGCACGTTCAGCGTTGGCAGACGCAAGCA
>JAYSZM010000201.1:0-5527 GCA_043738015.1 Lysobacterales bacterium | reverse complement strand
GTGCCGACTATGTGTTCGTGATTGATGCCGATGAAACCCTGGAGTGGCCCGAAGGCTTTGAGCTGCCGGCCCTGACCGCCGATGCCTATAGTCTCGATATGCGCTATGGCGAGATGCGCTACCACCGTGTCTGTCTGATTCGCGATGCGCTGAACTGGTGCTATCGCGGCGTGCTGCATGAATACCTGGAGGCCAGCGATCAGCGCTCCAGTGCGCATCTTGATGGCCCCTGGGTGCAAGTGCGGCCGGATGGCGCGCGCAGCGGCAATCCTCGAAAATTTCACGAAGACGCGGCCGTGCTGGAACGCGCGCTGATCGACGAGCCCGGCAACGCGCGCTATCGCTTCTATCTTGCCCAGAGTTATCGCGATGCCGGCGAGTCCGCACTCGCCCTGCAGCATTATCGTCAGCGCATCGACATGGACGGCTGGGCGGAGGAACGCTGGTACGCACAGTGGCAAGTCGGCATCTTGCTCGAACGACTGCAGGCGGCGCCAGTCGAGATCAGCGCTGCCTATCTCGCGGCGTATCAGATGCGACCGCAGCGGGTCGAACCGCTCGTCGATCTGGCGCGCTTCCATCGCCTGCGTCAGGAATATGCGCTGGCCTACCTGTATGCCTCACGTGCTGCGCAGCTGCCCCTGCCGGATGATGGGCTGTTCATCCAGCTATCGCACTACCAATGGCAGGCACTCGATGAACTGGGTATCTCGGCGTTCTACGTAGGCGATGCGGCCGCGCTCGAAGCTGGTCGCGACGCAGTGGAGCGCTTATTGGCCAGCCCGCATCTTCCGGCCGATCAGCGCGAGCGCGTTCAGGCCAACCGTGCGTTCTACCGGTAGAAGCGCGAGATCGTCATTGCGATCAGACTCTACGATCTCGCAGGATATGGGCCGTTGCGCTCACCAGCAAGGTCATCAGGCGCTCGTCCATACCCACGGATTTCAGATCGACTTCGAGCGCTGCCGCGTCGATGGCGCGTACATCGTCGGTACTCATCCCGGCCAGTCCAACTTCTTCGAGCAGTTGCGCGCGTACTTCGGCAAGGCTCCGGCGAGAGTCGGCACCCGCGGCCACCAGAAGCTGCTGCAGTGCCTTGCTTCGGCCACGCAAAAACATCAGGTACAGGCGGGGCGTCAGTGCGCGTTCTTGCCAGGGTCCGCCGACCGCCAGTTGCTTGGCCGGCAGGATGAAGATGCCCTGCGTCGTCGGCGCGGATTGCTGCGGCACGATGGCCCAGGCCGTCGGCAACTGGCGGATGTTGTTGACTCCATAGCCAAGCGCCGGATTCGCGGCCGAGCCCAGAGTTATCTGCACCGGTACCGCGGCGTTTGTGGCATTGCGGATACTCAGCGTAGTGCCGGTTTTCCGTGCGGATTCGGCGTCTTCGGCGGCAGCGGGATCGGCAGCGGCCAGCGGGATGACAGCCAGACTCAGCAGCAGGCCGAAGCCTGCTTGGCAGATACGGTTGATCATGAGGTGCTCCAGTTGTCGCGAGGCAGGGACCCGAACCGGCCGCGCCCTGGTTCGGCGTTGCCCAGTTTCAGCCTGCGTGCGCCTCGCAGTACAGCGCAGGAATCCGCGCCGCGAAAATTCCGCGGGCGGGTTCAGTGACAGAGGTGTGGGTGTCCGGTGTCCTCAGCGATCAGCCGGGCGACTGGGACATCAAAGCAGCGTGCCAGTTCGCGGGCGATCCGGAAGCGCACGGCGCGGCCGTTCTCGGCGCGCTTGATCGTTGCGATCGAGATGCGGATATTGCGCCGCCAGCAGTCGTCGGCGAGATCCTGTTGACTGAACAGGCGGCTCTGTCGCAATTGGCGCAGCACCGCGCTGTCCAGCGCGATCTTGCCTTCATTCAGTATTTTCTGACCCTGATCGAGCGACGACGCGGAGATTGCGGTCGGTGCCTGCCGGCTCTGGACCGATGCCGGTCCAAAGTCGAGATCGCTGTCATCTGATGTCCATGAATCTCTGGTCGTGAGCGCGTCGTGCATGGCAAGTCCTCGTCAGATCGTGTGTACGCCACCGGATTGATGGCGGGGCTCGGCGGTCACGGTCTGATCTTTCGGGGGTGATCCGCCAGCACCCGGAGCGGATTCCGGGTGCTGGCGAAACGTCAAAGATCAGGGCCGTGCCGCCGTGGTTCGAATCCTCGGACAATCGCCCAAGGCGAACCTTCCGGAAACCTGCCGGTTTTCAACACGCTGTTTGCAAAGGAATAATTGGCCGGCCCGCGGCTGGTCGTTCGGCTCCGGCCAGCGGCGAGAGCTGGCTGGGGTTGCGCCGGGGAGCCGCGAACCGACTCGGAATCGGTGCGCGCCAGCAGCGCAGGGCACTTACTCGGTCGCCCTCAGCGCGCCCAATGCGCTCAGGGCACGATCGCTTCGATCGATTCGATCATCGGCCGGTCCTCTACCGCCGTTGCCGGATTTGCCAAGGGTTGGTAAATGCGCATCTTCACTACGCTGCTGCTCGGCGAACGGGTCGGCGCCACCCCCTCACACAGAAACGCGTAGCCCGTGCCCGCTACGGCCTGGGTTGCGAAGGCGAACGGTGTGTACTTGACGCCGAGCAAACCCACGGTGGCTTCCTCGAACACGTGCTTGGCCTCGGGCGAGAGCGTGAAATCGAAACTGCTCCAGCAGCTGGCCTTGTTGTGCGTCATGGTGCGCTCCAGGATGGTCGTGGCGGTCCGCTCCACAGGCAAGGCTCGATCGGATCGTCGCCCGTGTCCGCAGGAGTTGATTCTGCCCGCATCGACTTTGGCGGATGGGCCCAGTGCGGTGGCTGCCCGGTATCACTCGATTGTTCAATGCAAAGGAGCCGTCGCAGCAACTGGGAAGCCGCCTTCCCCGCGCGGCCGGTCGACGCTGCTTACCCGGGCGTGATCGTCTCGATAGAGACAAGGATCGGGGCAATTTCAATTGGTGCGTTGGGGCCGTGCAGGGGCTCGAAGATGCGCAGTTTCACCACGCCGCAGCCGGGGGCGTCGGCGGCATACTCGGCCTCACAGAGGAAGGAGTAACGCGTGCCCGCTTCGATTTGGATCGCGCAACTGCAGGGTCGGTAGCGAACACTCTGAAAACTGGCTGTTGCCTTGGCGAAAACCCGCCGCTCCGCCTCGGACACGATGTGCCATGCCTCTGTCCTCGCTGCGGAATTTTGCTCACCCATGAAGCATCCTGATTTCGTCTCGCCGGAGCAGTGGGAACGCGGATGCGGCACAGGCCCCCTGAACGAAGTTCGTCGTTCCTGTGCCGCATCCTTGAGTGGAGCAGCTCCACGGTTCGATCATCACCGCATCGGATGGATTGGGTGGGTTCGATTCGGACGCGCTGCGGTATCACTTGCCCTGGCACCGCGCCAAACCCGGGTGAGTATTGCGGGCACGAGATCCGACCGCGTGGGCGGCGCAGGGCGGCGGCGCGAGGTCGGTCGTCCCGGGGTGAGGGGCGTGCAGCGCCTCGCGTCGAGCTGGATGGCTGCGCCGCCCCGCGCGGTTGGGCGGCGCACGCCGCGCCCGAGCAAGCAGCGCGGCGCCACCAGTGCAACGCGCTCAGCGTGCTGCCGATGGCTGTGTGCGGACCGCCGGCTACTTGGGGTCGTTGCCGATCTGGGGATCGCAGAAAACGGTCGTGGTGTTGCGCGCGGTATCGGTGATCTCCACAAAAATCGCGAAGCTGATCAGCTGATGGGTCGCCAGCGTAAGCGAGAAGGTCGCCGTCTGCGTTGTCACTGGAAATGGCGCTTCCGTGGGCGACTTGGGTGCCAGCGCATTCACATCAGTGCAGGCGTATTCGCGAATGTAGGCGCTGTAACCGGAGGGCAGGCCCGTCGCGATCAGATTGACCTGCAGCTCGCCCGTCGTTTCCTGGCTGATGATGTGCGGTACATCGTAGGAGTACGAATAGCTTCCCGAACTGCCGGTGACCGTAAGGTTTACGATCAGGAGCTCAGTGCCGCCGGCCTTGATGGGTGTGGGAGACACGATTGCGACCATGGGGTTCCTCTCTTCGGTTGGTGTGAAATATTCAACGCCGTACAGCCGGAATCCGGGGCCTACGAACTCCCCGGACGTTCGATCGCCAGGCTGGGATTGGCGATCTCGGATCGAACGCGGGCGCCAACAGCCTGTCAGGCCCAGTCTATTGTGTTGGCATCAATTCGGTCTCGCTCCGGTGTCCAATGCCAGGACGGTAGCGCTCATGCCGCCATCGGTGGCCCTGATGAAATCCGGATGGCGATAGCCGATCTGTTTGAGCCAGTCGAGTTGCGGCTCAATCCGGTTGCGCTCGCCGAGCAGGGCATGCGCGCTCACCCATGCTGCCAACACATTGGGTTCGTTTGAATCCGGTGCGATATCCCGCAGCAATCCGATCACCCGGTGGCAGTCGGACTGTGCGCCCGTGCGGTTTCCAGCATCTACCAGTTGCAGGCTGCGGGCAATCAGGAAGTTGGCGATTGCAGAAATTTCGACCACGTCGCCGCCGGCATGGGATGCGACGTACTCAAGTTCGGCCAGCGCATCGGCAATCTCCTGTGCACTTGCGGCGGTTGTCGCCGCCAGTTGCGCGAACTGGATCCGGATGATGGCATCGAGCCTGCGCCAGGGCAGTGGTGGCGAAACTTCATCGCTCATTCTTTCGGCCAGAGTCGCGGCGAGTCCGACGTGCGCGCCGGCGCGCTCCCGCTGTCCACGCATGCGTGCGATCTCGGCGGCCTTCATGTGCGCATCAGCAAGGTCGCGCACCCAGAACCGGTTGTCTGGCTCCTGCCCGGTCAGTCTGGACAGGCGCTCCACGCTCTCCTCGATCAGTGCTGCTGCATCGTCAAGTCCGCCGCGCATCATGGCCAGAGTGGCGCTGCGGATCAGCGATGTGGCAAGCCTTCGCTCCCAACGGCGCGCGCCGGGATGTGCATCGAGCAATTGCCGCAGCATGCCGATCTGCTCCGCATAGCCGGTGGCGGCTTCCTGAAGTCGTCCGGTCGACTCGTCGCCGCGGCTGACGCTCGACAGCGTGTCGATCAGGTCGAAGCGCAGGTTTTCATCGTCGGGCCTGATTTCGACCACGCGCTGCTTGAGCACTGCCGATTGCCGGAAATGGGCGATCGACGCGTCGATCTGGCCAAGATCCCGCGCCACCGCGCCCAGGTTGTCGTAGGCGTAGGATTCCTCGACCAGCCAGGTCGGGTTCTGCGGATTGATCCGCACCAGCCGCTGGCTGCTGTCGAGGTAGGCCAACATATGCTTCTCCGCCTCGGAGAATGCATTGCGTCGATAGTGATAGTTACCCAGCCAATAGGCGGCAACGCCGAACTCGGCCAGCGCGCTCTCGGATTGCGGGGCACGCTCGACGGCAGCTCGTGCTGCGCCATCGGCGCCCGAGAATGCGGTCAGCGCCGCGTCGAATTTGGCTTGTTCCATGAGCACTTCGCCCAGCGTGCGCAATGCACGCGAGCGATTGATCAGATCGGCGGTCTGCAACTGCCCATCCGGCTGCCGGTCGAGCGAGGCCAGCGCGGCGCC
>JAYSZM010000200.1:0-31401 GCA_043738015.1 Lysobacterales bacterium | reverse complement strand
CTTGCCAAGGCCACCAGCCTTGGCGGCGATACGCGCCTCGCCACAGGGCCGAATCCATCGATTTTATTTGTGCCGACAAGTGCGCAACACCACACTAGTCGCCCGCAACAGAAAAGCGCAAGGATCTCGCGGTTCAGCTGGTGCTAGCCACTAACCAACCAAGCTGTCGAGGACCAGGCTGTCGAGGACCAGGCTGTCGAGGACCAGGCGCACCATGCGCGACAGTCCCTGTTCGCGCTCGTCGGCGGGCATGTGTTCGTCACGTTGCAGGTGGTCGCTCACGGTCAGCACGGAGAGCGCGCGTATGCCCTCGCGCATGGCAAGCCCATAGAGTCCGGCCGATTCCATTTCCACGCCGACGATCCGATGCTGGAGCAGGCGAGCGACCAGGTCCGGATCGCCACCGTAGAAACAGTCCGTACTGAACACGTTGGCCACGCGCACTGCGATCCCTTGATTCGCCGCGGTGCCAGTGACCGAGGTCAGCAATTCAAAGTCGGCACAGGCGGCCAGATCATGGCCACCAAACTGCAGCCGATTGAAGCGCGAGTCGGTGCTCGCTGCCTGTGCGATCAGCACCTCGCCCAGGGAGATATCACCGACACCGCCACAAGTGCCTACGCGCACGATGCGACGCACCCCGTAGACGCGCGCCAGTTCGGTGGCGTAGATCGCACACGATGGAATTCCCATGCCACTGCCCAACACCGATACCGGCAGGCCGCGGAAGTAGCCGCTGAAGCCGAGCATGTTGCGGCGTGTGTTGACCACTACGACGTTATCCAGGAAGGACTCGGCGATGTGTCGGGCACGCAGAGGATCGCCCGGCAGCAAAACGGTTTCGGCAATCGCGCCGGGTGGCGCTTCAATATGCGGTGTGCTCATGCAGCCTCGGGCGTTGGATGGCGGAGAAAGCAGCGGCCTTCTGGCAGCGGCGGCAGGCCCAGGTGAGTGGCCATGCCCTGGCCGATATCGGCGAAGCTGTCGCGGCGGCCGAGCGCACGCGGTGGCAGCATCGCACCGCACGCCAGCAGCGGAATGCACTCGCGCGTGTGATCACTTCCGGGCCAGGTGGGATCACATCCGTGATCGGCGCTCAGCACCAGCATATCGTCGTGGTGCAAAGCGGCGAGCAGCTCGGGCAATCGTGCATCGAACGCTTCCAGGGCCGCTGCATAGCCGTATACATCGCGGCGATGGCCGTACAAACTATCGAAGTCGACAAAGTTGGTGGCGATCAGCGCGCCCGGCGCAGCGGCCTTGATCGCGGTCAATGTCGCGTCGAACAGCGCATCGTGGCCGTGCACGGACACGGACCGCGAAATGCCGCGATGCGCGAAGATGTCGGCAATCTTGCCTATGGCCACGACCTCCCCGCCAGCGCCAACCACCGCGTCGAGAAGGGTCGGCGCCGGTGGCGGTAGCGCGTAGTCGTGGCGGTGGCCGGTGCGGACGAATCCATCCCGTGCTGTCCCGATGAAGGGGCGCGCGATCACCCGCGCAATGTTCCAGGGCGCGAGCAGTTCGCGCGCCACTTCGCACACGTGATACAGGCGTTCGAGTCCGAAGGCCTGTTCGTGGGCAGCAACCTGAAATACCGAATCGGCTGAGGTGTAGACAATGGGTCGTCCCGTCCGCGCATGCTCGTCGCCCAGCCGCTGCAGGATCTCGACGCCCGATGCCTTGCAGTTGCCGATCAGACCGGCCAAGCCGCAACGCGCGATCAGCGCATCCAGCAAGTCGTCAGGGAAGCTTCCAACCTCTCGCTCGAAGAATCCGAACGGCTGCCTCAGCGTTACGCCCGCTGTTTCCCAGTGACCCGATGGCGTGTCCTTGCCGCAGGCGCGTTCTACTGCGTAACCCCACTGCCCTCTCGGCGTCGGCATCGCTTCGAAGCCGGGTGCTGGCGTGCCGTGCGCCCTAGCGTGCGCCTGCGGCAGTCCCAGGTCGGACAACGCGGGCAAGCGCAGCGCGCCCCGCGCGGCGACGGCGCAGGCGGTTGCGATGTGGCCGAAGGTATCGGCACCGGCGTCACCATAGTCTGCTGCATCCGGGGCGGCGCCAACACCGAGAGAATCAAGTACCAGCCAAATCACGCGGCTCATGCCGGCACCGGGCTGGGCGCATACCAGTTGAGCAAGGACACGGCGGGCATGGGCTGGTCTCCCAGGGTGAAGGCGCGGCGCACTGCGATCGCCGCCGCTTCGGCATCTGCAACGCAGCGCGCGTGGATAATTGCGAGCGGGTCGCCGCGCAGGACGCGCTCGCCACGACCGCGGACCTCAGCCAATCCCACAGCGTGATCCAAGGCCTGACCCGGATACCAGCGCCCGCCACCAAGGCGCACAACCGATTCACCGAGCGCGCGTACATCGATAGCCGTCAGATAGCCCTCATCGATCGCACTCACCACGCGCTGGACGGGCGCATGCGGCAGATGCCGGTGCGCGCCATCCAGGATGTTGGCAGGTCCTCCCAGCGCCGCCACCATGCGTTGAAACGTTTCTGCTGCGGCGCCTGATGCGAGCGCTGCGTGCAATTGGCGATCGGCGTCGCCGGCATTCGCGGCCAATCCGCCGAGTACCAGCAATTTGCCGGCCAGCGCTACGGAAAGTTCGAACAGACGATCACCACTGCGTCGACCGCAGAGCAGATCAAGCACAGCGCGTACCTCAAGCGCATTGCCAGCATCGCTGCCCAGTACCTGCCCCATATCGCTGAGCGCCACACGCACGCGCAGCCCGCTGTCTGCGGCCACCAACAGCAGACGATCAGCGAGATCGCGCGCTGCGCGCAAGTCGGGCAACTGCGCGCCGCTACCGGTCTTGACGTCGAGCACCAGTGCCTCGGCACCTCCGGCAAGCTTCTTCGAGAGGATCGAGGCGACGATCAGTTCCGGCACGTCCACCGTCGCGGTCACATCACGCACGGCGTACAGGCGGCGATCCGCTGGCACCAGATCGTCACTCTGCCCGACGATCGCGCAGCCAACTTGTGTGACCACTTGGCGCAGACGCTCGGGGCTTGGGTGCACCTGATAGCCAGCCAGGCTTTCGAGTTTATCGAGCGTGCCGCCGGTGTGACCGAGGCCACGCCCCGAGATCATCGGCACGAAGCCACCACAGGTGGCAACCAGCGGTGCTAGCAACAGGCTGACGCAATCGCCGACACCGCCGGTCGAGTGCTTGTCCAGAATTGGGCCCGGCAGGTGCGACCAGTCGAGCTGGCGCCCCGAATCACGAAGGGCGAGTGTGAACTCACGACACTCGTCAACGCTCATACCGCGCCAGGCGACCGCCATTGCAAATGCCGCGACCTGCCCTTCGCTCCAATCGCCGCCGATGCCGAGCGCGATGTCATGCAACTGCGCACTGTCGAGGCGCAATCCCTCGCGCTTGCGGCGGATCAGCAATGCGGCGCTTGCCGCGGTCATGTCGGTTCGCCAAGCGCGTCGCAGATTTCAACAAACAGCGCGCTGGCACCGATTCGGAAGTGTCGCGCACCGACCCAGTCGGCGCCGAGTAGGGTCTGCGCCAAGTCGAGATAGACCGCGGCGTCGGCCAGCGTGCGGATTCCGCCCGCCGCCTTGAAGCCGCAGTGTCCGCCGGTCTCAGCGATGACCTCGAGCATGCACGCCGCTGCCGCGGGCGTCGCACTTACCGCTGTCTTGCCCGTTGATGTCTTGAGGAAATCCACGCCGGCCGCAATACCCAGCCGAGAGGCCTGCCGGATCAACTCTGGGCGCACCAGCACGCCGGTTTCCAGAATGAGTTTGAGCACGACACTGCCACTGCAGACTGCTCGGCAAGCGGCGATCACTTCTTCGGCCAGGACCATGTCGCCGTGAAGGAAGGCGCGGTAGGGAAGCACAAGGTCGATCTCGTCGGCACCGGCGGCGATCGCTCGTCGGGTGTCGCCTGCCACGCGTTCGTTAGCCTGACCCCCGTCGGGGAAATTCACTACAGTGGCTACCTTGATGTCGGTGTCGCCCATCGCGCGGCGCACCGTGGTGACGTGCTCAGGATAAACACAGAGCGCCGCTGGCAGTCCGAACGGCGTGCGAGCTGATGCGCACAGGGCATCGATGTGCTCCGGAGTATCGTCCTCGCCCAGGCTGGTGAGATCGAGCAGGGGCAGCAGGCGCAGTGCGAGCGAGCGGCGCGAAGGTGGTTGAGATGCCATGGCGCAGGTCCGGGATGGGGTTTCAGGGTCAGGTTAGTTCGCGGTGACGCTCATGGCATTGATCTGGAGCAAGTCGCGCCGGGTCAACAACCGCAATAGCCACTCGGAACGCACTCCGAATGGCTCACCGCAAGGCCTTTGCCAGGCGGCTTTGCTGAGAATGCGCCCGCCTTGACCACGACGGATCTGGTCGGAACCCGGAGCTTGTCTGCGCATGGCGCAAGGAACTACCTCGGGTCGGTGCTAGTGCCCTGGATCGAAAACGAAAGCCGTCCGCAACTCAGTCCGCCGCTCTCGCGTCGCGATGCGCCGTCTGCGCGGCCAGCGCCAGTCCGGCAACCCGGTGGAGTGCAATACGCAGCCCGAGCGGAACATCGTCCCAGGGCAACTGGTCAAGCAAATTGCGCGCGGTGAGGCCCAGTTCGGTATCCCCGATCAGCGCAAGGCGGCGTTGGAAGAACAGCGAGTCGGCATCCTCGCGTCGGCTCGCGAGCAGCAATAGATCGGTGGCGTTGCCACGAACGGTGGCCTCGGCAGGTTCATCGCGTCGGCAGACACGGATCCGACCGTCGCAAAGTTCGACAACCCAGTGCAGGCCGAGATCGCTGACTTCGATGCCGAGCCGTCGTGACTGCAGTGCAACGAGCGCTCCACTCGACAGCGGCGCGGCCAGCACGTGCCGTATCGCGGACTCCAGCAGCCATGCTTGCAGGTCCGATGGCACGCGGCGCAGCAGAGGCGCGAGCCGCGTCGGCGGGGGCAATAGTCGGAACCACGAAGGCGACGACGAAGGTGATCTGAAGTTGGCCATGTTGGACGCGATCATCCCGCCTTCGTCGACCGCTCCGCCCTGATCTGGATCAGGGCGCGCGCAGTTGTCGAGGCTGAGCGAATCGTCCAGTTCCTGCTGGCGACAGGCATCGTCGATCAGCAAGGCGATCAGGCGATCGCTGCTGGCAGTGGGCAGACCCAGTCGCTGGGCCAGTCGCCGCGCGCGTCGGAAAATCTCCTGCTCTCGATCGAGGTCGCGGCCAGGTTGGCCTCCGGCGGATTTCACTTGGGCAGCCATCGAGACCAGCCGGCGGCGGACTGCGAGCAGGGCGAGCAACACATCATCGATGCCATCGATGATGCCGCGCACACCGACCAGCGCAAGACGTGCCGATTCAGCTCGCATGGGTTCCGCCTTTGCTGGCTGTGCTGGCCTCGCTGCCCGCGCGCACCATGGCGATGACGGGTTCGGCAGTCGCGCAGCCAGGCGTGCGCATCATCGGCTCGGGCGCGGGAAGGTGGCGCAAGTCGATTTCGACCAGATCGGCGGCACCGGCGCAAGCAAGATCAGCGAGAACGTCAGACATGGCGACGATTGAAGCTCTGCCACGTTCAAGGCGCGCTGATCTGGATCAGGCGCTCCGCGTTTTGCCGCAAGCACACCGTGCCAACCTATGCTGCCCTGCACGTGGATGCCTGCACGTGGACACCCTTCGCCAGCCTGCGTGCTGGGACGAAGTCAGTGCCGACAGTCATGCCGCTGACGCTGCCCCATCGACTGCAACCGAGACGCTGTCGGCAATGGATTGCTGTCAAGCCAGTGCCACTTGACCCCGATCAAGGCAGTTGTGCGTCGCCAAGACGACACTGTTGGCATCGCTCGCAACGCGAGCTGTTCCCAGTGGAGATCACCATGCAGTTTCGAGTGGCAACCGGCGTCGAAAAGGTCGACGTGAATGCTGTGGAGTGTGCGCTACGCGCGGTAGATCCTGCTGCGTTGGTCGACTGGGCAGACAATGCAGCCGAGCTGCGCGTGTCGACCTACATGACGGTTTCCGAGCTGATCGAAGCCGTCGATCAGGCGGGCTATCCGATCACATCGGATCAGGTCTTCTTGGTGAAATCCGAATGCTGCGGCGGATGCGGCGGCTAGACTTGGCCGGCCTGATGTCCATGCCCCTGACAGCTGCCGGCCAGCATGCGTGCTTTCTAGGTCCCTACGGCGAAAATGACACGCTGCTCGAAAAGCTGGTGGTCGAGTTCCTCCGCGAGCACGTCTACTGGCGTCGAAACTTTCATCCCGAGGATCCACCGCCAATTCCGACGCGGGCGGCGGCGGAGCCCGCGTATCGCGACTTCGAGGCCCGGCTGCGTCGCGAACTGCACATTCTCTCCGCTGCATTGAAGCGATCGGTTCCCTTCCACAGCCCACGCTATCTTGGCCACATGGTGTCCGACCTGCTCCTGCCCGGCCTGGCCGCGCAGATACTCACCCTGCCCTACAACCCCAATAACGTCAGTGAAGATGCGGCGCCCGTCACGGTCGATCTCGAAGTCCAGGTCGGCCTGCAGTTCGCGCGCATGCTTGGCTATCCCCACGATCCCGATCAGGTCGCCTGCGGCTATGGGCATCTGACCTCGGGAGGCACTGTCGCGAACTACCAGTCCTTGCGGTTGGCGCTGGCGCTGAAAGCGTTCCCAGTGGCGCTGCGTGCCGCACAGGTTCCTGATCTGGAAGTACCCGACGACGATTTCATCGCCTTCAATCTCGCACCCGCGGACGGCGTCGCGATCTTTGCCGCCTGGCAGGACTGGCTGCAGCAGCAAACGCCAGGCGAGCGTCAACGCTGGCGCCGCGCCGTGCAGGCGCAACGTATCGAACAGCTGGGGCTGAGCCGGTTCTTTACGATGCATTCCACGCTCACCCTGCCCTGCGTGCTCGCGCCGGCGTCAGCCCACTATTCGTGGAGCAAGGGAATGAAGTTACTCGGTCTGGGCAGCGACCAACTGGTCCAGATTCCTCAACGTGGCATGCGCGCTGATGCGGACGCGTTCGCCGCGCAACTCGACCACTGCCGGCGGCACGATCAATCTGTCCTGCTCGCGGTCGCTGTCTTGGGCAGCACCGAGTACGGCATGATCGATCCGGTCGACAGCATGGTCGATCTGCGCGATGTATCCACGCGCGAAGGGCTGGGATTCTGGCTCCATGTTGATGCCGCCTGGGGAGGTTACCTCACCACGCTGTTTCGCAATGAGGACGGCAGCCTTCGTGCGCGCGAAGTCATCAGCGAGGGGTTCGGACAGTTCCCCTCAGCAGAGGTCCACGCCGCGTTTGCGGCGCTCGCGCGCACTGATTCCACAACGATCGATCCGCACAAGCTGGGATACCTGCCGTATGGTGCGGGCGCCTTCGTCGGTCGCGATCATCGCGCGCTTCGACTGTTGACCGAAGACGCTGACTACGTGTTCCAGGGCGATCCTGGTCCGGGCTACCACGCGCAACAACGGCGGCTGGGGCAGTACATCATCGAAGGCTCCAAGCCGGGCGCGGCGGCGGCGGCGGTGTATGTCACGCACCGTGTCCTGCCCTTGGACTACAACAATTTCGGGTATCTGCAGGCGCAGACAATTCTTGCCGCCGAAGCGTTTCTCGCTGCTGCACTCCAGTTTGGCGCGACACAGTCGGCCAGATTGCACGTCATGGTTCCATTCGCACCTGACACCAACCTCGTCTGCCTGGCGCTCAATCCGCGAGGCAATCGCCGTATCGTCGACGCCAACGCGTACGTGCGCGCCCTCTATGACCAGATCAAGTGCGATCCACGCCAGCCCGTCCAGGTGAAGGAATTCTTCGGATCGGTAACCACGATTCGACGCGGCAGCGTCGGCGACGCTGTCTTCGAAGAAATCCTGCGCGCCCTCGAGCTCGACGCCGGTACCGACGACGATCTGGACAGCCAGCATCTAGTGATCCTGCGCCATACGCTGATGAACCCGTACCTCATTGATCACGAGAACGGCATCAGCTATATCGATGCCTACTTCGCATACTTGGCGCGGCACGTGCGCGACACGCTGACGCGGCTCACTTGATAGCGAGGAGTTGCAACCGCGAGATCGGTTGCTTCGAACCCTGCTGCACAAGAAGTGGCTACGCAGCAGCGGCGGCCAGGCCAGGACAGGCTGCAGAGGGTCGAGACTCAGCGCGTCGCGCAGGCCCAGGCGGATCGGGAAAACTTGGTCCATGCCCACTGGTAGCGGGGCGGTAAATCAGCTCCAATGTCGATTTGCCTGAATAAAAATTCCACGCGCATGCCCAAGCTAGCACCGCGGCCAGGCCGCGAACAGAAATCGATATTGTCGGCACCTGCGGCCAGGCCACGAAGCGTTGACCAGTCCCAATAACGACGATTGGTGAGGTTGGTCAGCGACAGATTCAAGCGCACGTGGTCGCCAACGTCGACCCAGGAATGCAGATCCCAGGTTGAATAACCGAGCGGCAGGTACATTGGGCCGGCGGTCTGGTCGGCGCGTGACGCGACGTACGCCGCTCAGGCCCAGCTCAGTGCCGCGGCCGCCGTCATCGGACAATCGGCCCAGCGCCAAGGTGGCACGCGGCGGCACCGAGTTCAGAGTCCGCGGACGCGAAGTGTCGTCGCCTTCTATCCACGACGCCGAGATTTCTGCATATGCGCCGCGCGCGTATTTGGATCGCCCATCCAGCGCCCAGTGCGCCTCAAGTTCAGCACCGCGGGTACGGGCGCGGTCGCGGTTGATGGACTGGAACACCAACTGGCCATCGCCGTTGCAGCCGAGATTGGCGCGTGATTCGATCAGGTCATTGAAACGATTCTCGTAGATCGCCACGCCGGCCTGCAGCACGTCGTCGCTCCAGCGCAGGCCCACCTCGTAGCCGTTGCTGCGCTCGGCCTTGAGGGCAGGCTTGGGCAGCGCCACGTAGTTGAAGGTGGGCAGGTTCAAGTATCCGTGCAGGCGGTAGTTCATTGCGTGCCCAGTTCAGAAGTTAGTCTTGCAACGGGACAATTCGGCGGTGTTGTCGGGGCACCAGGATTCCCAGGCGACTATGTAAGCGTCGGGTCTGAAGATTTTCGATGCAGCCAGAGCGTCTTCGGCATCCCCACGATCTTCGAACGATGCGACCGACCGGTAGAAGCCGTCTCGAAGCACGACGAATGGCTTTTTGACACCGGCAGTTGTGGCCCGCCTGATTTCGTCGCCAGCGGCAGCTTCAGTCCGATCTGCACCGAACACAACGGTCCAGCGCTCACTCAGATTGTCGATCCTCTTGACCAGACGAAGATTGCGCTGCGCAAGTGGATTTCCGTACTCATCTGCCGCCTGCTTGAACAAGCGTTCGGCATCGGTCATTCGGTCCAACTGCAGGTTGAGAAGACCGTAGTTGTTCAGCAGGCGGGACTGCGAGCGCACTGGCAGCTGATCGAAGTACTGCATTGCGGTCTTGAACTGAGCATCAGCCGCGTCGAGTTGGCCGGTAGTCAAGAGAAACCAGCCAAAGGAGTTGTAGAAGGAATAGTCTGGTTTGGCCTGCTGCGGTAGAAGTTGATTGGCGCGCTCGAATGCTGACTGCGCCTCGCTCTGCTTATTGTTCACAGCGTGGGCGAGCGCCAGATTGTAGAGCGCCCGGAAATGTTTCGGCTGCGATTCGAGAACGGCATTGAGCTGGCGGACCGCCGCTCCGTAGTCACCTGAGAGCCGTGTTTGCCTGGCTTGGTCGACGGCAGTTTCAATCGCTTCACTCGAGAAGCATGAGGCCGAGAACGCCGTGGCCAGGAAGCAAAGCACCGTGTGCATCCTCATGGCATGCCCCCCGCTTCGCCGTCAAAGCCAACGTTGGCCTGATTGGCCACACTTGCCTGCGAAGCCGCTGCCAGCGTCTTGCGTCGAGCGTCGTTGAGCGCATTCACAAGATGATCCAGATTCACGGTTAGCAGCACCCGATCGTCGCACTTCAGCGCGTAGCGCCCACCTTGATCGGCGGTGAGTGGAGTCTGGTTGTAAACCAGCGTGGGTGCTACCTCGCTCGGGCTGAACTGGGTAGGTGTGAGCACCAGGTCGATCCCCGGTTTCGCCTTGCTGACTTCAGCATACAGAAATGTGAAACCAGCAATGAGCACCACCGCAAGATAGGCGTAACCAGGTCCGTTGCGACCATTGTTCAGCAGGTAAAACCCAAGAATCAGGCCCAGGGCCGTGAGCCCGAGCGCTCCAAACTTCAGCACATTCTCGATGCTTGCGAGATCGATTGCGCCAACCCTATCCTGCGCCTGCAGAACTGATGCAAGTGCAAGCAACAGCAGCCCCGCCAGTAGTAGCCCCCGCTTCGTCAAAATTCGCATTTCCCCTCCTCTGATATTCTCGCTGGTAGTTGCTTCGGCTATTTCAGTCTCAGGTCGGCACCAGCGCGCACGCTGGGGCAGGCCATGGATCCTCACCGCCGCAGTGCCCGATGACGCAAGCCCTGCGGCATGTGGGGTGGCAAATGGCGACGAACTGCCTACACCTGGCGCAGCACGCTGGTTGATATGCCACCTCATGCAACAGGAGACGCCTGCGATCGACTTGTCTCACGCGTCCGCCATCCGCGCGCCCGGCTTCGTCGCAGGTGCCGTTCCGCTCGGATCGGGAAGCTGACATCAGGCCTGATGTGGGCGCTGAAGGCGCTGCCAACGAAGATCACGATGCTTCAATGCTGCCGCTGAGAATGGCCTTCAAATCGCCGCGATGCATGCAAACGGGCGGATGCTCGATACAACGGATGGCCGTCCTCGTTCCGCGGTTCGGCCCCAGAGCAACGCGGCAGTCCGCCAAATGCACGACCGATTCGCGCTGGCGCCCGCGCTGGCTGGTGTATCTGCGGCCGACAATGTCACCGCCTGCCACGGCCGCAGATGGCGACCTGCTCGAACGCCCTGCCGAAGCATTCGACTACTACCGTGCCGAGGGCGTGACGCAACTGGTGTGCCAGGAAAAGCACATGGGCCGGTTCTCTGGCGACACCTGGACCTGCCCCGTTGACCGCACCAGCGGCAGGTGGTCAGCGACCGGGGGCAATGGAACCTGCCCCCTTTGCGGACACCCTTTACGCAGAGGGCAGTCGCTGAGCCATTCGCGTCCATACCAACCCAAGCATGGCAAGCACCATCAGAGCGAGGCCCCAGAATGTCGTCGATGGAACTGCAACGGGCGCGCCCAACACGCTGAAATTGGCGCTCAGGTCTGGCAACGTTGGCCCCCCGGAGACATCGAGAATCGTCCGCACCAGAAGCGTGTAGCTGCCCTCGGGATAACTGCCGATGTTGACTTCGAACACTTGCGCACCGGGAGGCGGGACGCCGATGAGACAGCCGTTGGTATCGGACTCCCGAATCGTCAGCGTGATGATGTTCCCGACGCGCTGGATATCGGTCAGTGGGCCATCGAAGCATGCGGCATAGAAGTCGCGCGCAACGATACGAGCGGCAATCGGCTGACCGGCGATCGCTGGATTGGTCAGGATGCCGAGATCGGAGTACAGCGGCGCATCGGGGCTGACGACAAAGGGCACGGAGATCGGACTGTAGTCGACACCGGGTTGTACCGGATCGGGCGCCAGCGGCTGCAGCACCAGGGTGTAGTTGCCCGGTGCAAACTGTCCCAGAGACTGGTGGACTACAAACCGCAGCGGAGGGTCGATACAGATGTTACCGCCAGGGTTATTGACGATCGGCAGGGTCAGCGTCACAACGTTGCCGGCGGCGCTGATCTGCTGGGTACCGACTTGCCAGCTGCTGTAGCAGGTCGCCTCAAAAATAGCCGTCACCGAATAGCGTGCCTCAACCCCCGGCACACGCAGGCCGGTATAGGGAACGGTTGGCGCCTGTGCCCGCAAAGCATTGGCCAGGAACAGGCACAAGAAAACCAGAAAACGCTGCATGGAGTTGCTCCTGTGGTTGGGATGCTACAGCGCCCGTGACTTGCGAGCCCAGATAGGTGTAGGCGAGAAAGCGCGATGATTTCCGACATTCGATCGAGCGTGCACCACTTCGTAGTTACGATCACAGACAGGATAGTCGCATCGTGCTCTCAGGCTGATTCGCGTGCTCGCGCATGCAGGCGCCGCAACTCTGCAGAACAACTATGGCTGGCATCTGGACCTGATCGACCGCCTCTGCGCCGCCGACCCCGGACTGTTTCGCAGCACACAACGTCGCTACGCGGACCTGGCCGAAGACGTCTGAACAGTGAACCACGACAAGGCGATTTCGCGGCTCAAAACGTAAAAAATTCCAGTTGAGCGCCCTGTTTCGGCATCACGTTTTGATGCGTCCGCGTTTTTCAACACAATGGGCCAGGAACGGCCATTGGACAATGATGGGATGATCCTCTGTCTTCGCTCTCGCCCTCGTCATCCGGCGGACTGCCCCAATGGGAACGAGGGTAGACTTCCGCGCCAGCCTCCGAGCCCCGCGCTTCGGAGCCTCGCTTGCGCCGGAAGTGAACTTGACCCCCTTAGGAGCCACCATGCCCTTTCGCTCGTACTTTGCCGCGCTGTTGATGCTCCCGCTCTCGTCTCCGATCAACGCTGACACGGCGTTCGATCCGGCCATGGCGCCGCGCATTGACGCGATATTTGCCGAATACGCCAAGCCCGGCTCGCCGGGTTGCGCGTTTGCCCTGTACGAGCGCGGCCGTGTGCTCTATGACAAGGGATACGGCCTGGCCAGCATCGAA
Organism: Lysobacterales bacterium; assembly: GCA_043738015.1. Lineage (GTDB taxonomy): Bacteria > Pseudomonadota > Gammaproteobacteria > Xanthomonadales > Ahniellaceae > 0-14-3-00-62-12. Next base: position 18,693 of record JAYSZM010000200.1, on the reverse strand, counting down.
CATGACGTGGCGATCGATCCGCGACAGACGGTATTCGACATCGGCTCGACCTCAAAGCAGTTCACTGCCACCAGCATCCTGCTGCTGGCGCAGGACGGAAAACTTGCGCTCGATGACAGCGTGCGCAAATACATCCCGGAGCTGCCCGGGTATTTCGACAAGGTGACGCTGGACCACCTGCTGAATCACACCGGCGGCGTCCGCGACTACATCGGCCTGCTCATGCTCGGCGGCATCAACATCGAGGATCACACCACCGACGCCGACGCCCTGCAGGCAATCGCGCGCCAGCAAGCGCTGGATTTCCTGCCTGGTAGCGAGCATAGCTACAGCAATTCCGGCTACTTTCTGCTCTCGCTGGTAGTCAAGAAGGCTAGCGGAAAATCGCTGCGCGAGTTCGCGCAGGAACGCATTTTCGCGCCGCTCGGCATGCACCAAACCCGTATTCTCGACGACCACACGCAGGTAATCCCGCATCGTGCAACGTCCTACGAGCCCGGTCCGGATGGCACCTGGGTATTGTCGACTTCTGCCTGGGAGCAGACCGGCGATGGCCAAGTCCAAACCACGGTGCGGGATCTGGCGCGATGGGACGCGAACTTCCATGAACCCAAGGTCGGCGGCGGCGCCCTGATCGAACAATTGCAGCAGGTAGGCATCCTCAACGATGGCAAACCAATCACCTACGCGCGCGGCTTGATCATCGACGACTACCGCGGTTTACGCGCTGTCTCACATGGCGGCTCCTGGATGGGATTTCGGGCCGAATTGCTGCGTTTTCCCAAACCCGGGATTGCTGCTGTGGCCCTGTGCAATGTTGGCTCAAGCCAACCCTGGGCACTGTTGCGCGCCGTGGCCGATTTGGTGCTTGAGGATCAGCTGCAGGCCGCCCCAGAAGCGGCGGCCAAACTGGCAAGCACCGACGCAACGGCCGAGGCGCCGCTGTTTAAGCCCGACCAATACACCGGGACCTTCTACGGGCCAGACCAGTCGCTGGTGCGCCGAATCGAGCACCGCGACGGCAAGCTCTGGTACGCGCGTGACGGTGGCCAAGACAGCGAACTGGCCTACGAAGGCGACGACCGCTTCAGGATGCTCGATGTGCCTGTGCCAGCCGTCCTGCAATTTGGCTACGACAAAGATGGACAGCGACGCATGACGCTCGAAATGGGCGCGCAGCGCACAGTGATGCATGCTGTTGCACCTTTCGCTCCCGATTCCGACGCCCTCGCCGCGTTCGCCGGCGAATACGAAAGCGTGGAGCTCGACGCCCGCTGGCGTCTGGTGGTCGACGGCACGCAGCTGAACTTGCATCCGCGTCGCGGTGACGCCCTGCCGCTGTCACCGGCGTTCGCCGATGCCTTCGCGGGCAGCGGCCTGCTGCGCTTCCAGCGCAACGATGCGGGCGACATCACCGGGTTTGATATCAATATAGGTCGCGCACGCGGTATTAGCTTTCGCCGCCGTGTGGCGACATCGGCTGATTGACCCGGCCAGCAGACAATTGAATGGAGTCATCAAGTTGCGCGGGGCGGTTCATTGGCGTCCCGCGCAGCAGCGCTGGTCGACCCGTCGTGCGGATCGATCAGCGACTTCTCAGCCTGGCGACGACACAGCGTTTTGTAGACGGAAGTTTTAGGCGTGCACCAGCACATGCCGCTGACGACCTACACTGTCCGTCCGCTACGCCTGTGCAGGCGCGATCCAGTGCTTCGGCTTTGCTTCAGGCCATGCTTCGGTAGAGAAATAACGGCCATGCATCACCTGCGCGACGTTGCTGAAGGTGGCCGGAAGTCCGTCGGCGTATTCCCATCTTGGGCCACGTTGCAACCGGTAGTGCACATGCGGGCCACAGGTGTCGCCGGAATTGCCCTGTAGTCCAAAACGCGCGCCTTGTGCGACCTGGTCGCCGACGTTCACACGCACCGAGCCCCTGTTGCAGATGAGCAATCATGCTGAATGACGTTCAATGTCTCAGCCTGCTGTGTCCCAAACACGCCGACGCGGCGCTCGAGCGCTGCGCTCGGAGCGTCTGACGAGCAGAACGGCGATCAAAACACCCAATACGGCAACGAGCGAGATGACTACCAGCAGCGTCTTCCCTGTGCGCTCGGCCACTGTGCCGTCGCCTTCGCCCTCTGCCCAGAAGCGCATGCCAGTGACTTTTCCCGTGGCGTCGCGTTCCATTTGAATACGGTCGAAGCCATTGGAGTACAGGAACGTGTCGTCTGCGATGGCGGTGAGTGGTTCGCGCGGTCGGTCGGTACGCTGTGCAGTCAGCTTCCCACCGACAACGCGCAGCGTGCGCGTCGCGTCCTTGTCGATGCGATACACGCCCTCGTACTGCGTGAGCACCGCGACGTCCACGACCACCGGTTTGATCACCGGATACGGCGTGCCCAGCGCCGCTGCGGCAAGACGGCGTGCAAGGGAGCGGGGTTCCTGCGCTGGGGACGGGGTCTCATTGTTGTGGAGCACGGCCACGGTGACGTCCGCTCCCGGCACATAGGTCAGATGCGACGTGAAGCCGGGGATACCGCCGCTGTGTTCCAGCGATGGGTTGCCCCGAACTGCGTTGGTCTCGAAGCCGTAGCCGTAGCCGATGTCCTTCGCCTTGCCGACGGGCGTGATCATGCGCGCGTACGTGGCGGGCTTGAGCACACGCCCCTTGTGCAGGGCGCGACTGAAGCGCGCCAGGTCGTCGACGGTCGATACCAGGGCGCCTGCGGCATGCGGTTGCGTCATGCTGATCTGCAAGGGGCGCGCCGCAGCCTGGCCGTTCATGGTGTAGCCCATGACTTGCCGCGCGATGACGGCGGGATCGGCGCCGTATCCGGTGTCCTGCAAGCCAAGCGGCTTGAACAGTGCCTGCTCGAGGTATTGATGCCAGGGCTGGCCGCTGGACGCTTCGATGACAGCGCCGACGAGCACATAGCCGGAGTTGCTGTAACTCCAGGCGTCGCCCGGAGCAAAGTCGGGCGCTTCGTTCTTGAAGTAGGCCACCAGTTGCGCGGTCGTGAGGTGGCGCTTGATGGGGCCTTGCATCGTTCCCGGGATCCCGGTGTAGTCCTTGATGCCGGAGGTGTGATTCAGCAGTTGCTCGACCGTGACGCCTGCACCGCCGGGATAGTCCGGCAGGTACTTCGAAAGCGGATCATCCAGCGCGACCTTGCCGGCATCGACCAGCGTCAGCAGCCCGGCAGCGGCGATCGGCTTGGTCACCGAGCCGATGCGGAAGCGGTCGCCCGGCGTGAGTGACACATTGCCAGCGACGTCCGCCTCCCCACGCGCGCCCCGATACAACACGGCATCACCGCGCATCACGAGCACGGCCACCCCGGGCGCGTCCGCGCGGTAGGCGTCCGCCAGCAGTGTTTCCGCGTAGCGCGCAAATTCGGCGGGCGTGGGTGGTGTCGCGGCGGTTGCCGCCTGCGCTGCCAGTGCCGCGACAAGGGCAAGCGCCAAGCTGCAATTTCGCATGTGAAGATATCCTACTCAACGATGCCGGACTGGCACCGTATCCGCATGGTAATGCCAGACGAACGCTCCGAAGTGCCGGCAGTCGGCCCGAGTGCCGCCTCTGGTAGCAACGGGAAGACGATCCCAACGGCTGGGCACGCAAACAACCGCTTCAACGGGCTGGCTAACGAGTCGCGATGTCAGCCACTGACATGTCTGCTCCGGGTCGGTTGCTACCGGCCTAGAGCAGACGATGTTGCAGAAAAAGACATGGCTTACCGGCATAGCGAGAAAATGCCGTGCGCCTGAAGATTGAACCATCAATTCGCGCAGCACCGCGTCGGCGGCGGCGCTGCCATCCTGCGAACACGGGGCTTTTCAACACAATAGGCCGGAAGCTGCCCGCCCTCTCCCGACTACGCCCCCTTAGCCTTCGCACTGCCAAGTTGCTTGAGTGCGATCACCTGACAAACAATCCCATCCCCTCAGGCTTTGAACTGCACCACTCTCGGCTCCACGTGCTTTCTTGAAGTGCCGCCTTGCAGGGTGAAGCCGGAGGCTACCCAGGTGGTGGGTTGTGAGCGGTGGCGTCTTATTGTGAGGTAGTCGCCCCATTTGGTGTCGGCGGGGCCGTGGCTGCCTTGTTTGGCGATGAAGGTGTCCCAGGTGGCGGCGCTGTCATCGCGTACGCCGACGAGATGCGAGGGATGCAGGGTGCCGCCGCCGATGAAGGCGGTGATGCCGACGCGGCCTTTTGAATTTGCTGCCGCGGCGGGATAGGCGTAGGCGTGATCGGGGCTCCAGAGATCGGGCTCATCGATCAGTTTTCGTGTGCTGACATTGATGCGGGCGGCGCGGATGAAGGGATTGGGGCGTCCGGTCACGGGACTTGAGGTCCACAGGAATCCGAGCTGGTTGCCGCTGAGCCAGGCGCCGGTGATGCGATCATCGCAGCGACTCAACCACTCGACGTTGCCCGGGCCCTTCGATGAGTACGGTCCATTGCTCCAGGGCGTGACGGACACATCCCAGGACGATACGGTGTTGCTGGAATCCTTCCAGGAGAATACGCGCAGCCCCGCGGTGCCGTTCTGGGCGCCGAAGTACATCGTGTCGCCAGCGCCCTGCGCAAGACGCAGGGAGCCGTGCTTGGTGGTTGACCAGTGGGTGAAGCTCAGGGGTCCGCCGCCAATCATCGAGGCCGTCGTCAGTTTCAGCACCACCGCCCGCTTCCACTCGTCGCTCGCATCAAACACATTCGAGGTCAGCCAGATGGCGCCATCACTTTCGGAAATATCGGGATAGTCGAGCCAGAGTTTTTTCCAGGCCGGATTGAGCATACCCGGCGTGAAATCCCACCAGCGCCAGGAGCCCGACTCTGCCGTCGCGCTCACCGCGACGCGCAGCACATTGGTATCGTTGGCCGAGCTGTATTGCAGAATCCAGATCCACAGCTGCTTGCTGCGCGAATGCAGGGCCAGCTGATCGCAGCAGAAGCCACCGGCGACCGGAGGCAATTCGGTGAACGGGTCGACCAGGTTCCAGCTCGCACCGGAATCAGACGACATCGAGGCATACCAGTTGCCGGTGACGAAAAACTTCTTGCCGGCCGCGGCGACGGTTGGCTCGCCGACGGTACTGGTCTGTTCACCGGTCGCGGCATCATCCAGGTCCACATTCTTCAGCACGGTGAGTGGCATGATGGCAGTCCTATTTATTGCGCGGATTGACGGGCGGAACCTCGGGTGCCTTGATCTTGCTCAGCGCGGTGCCCTTGCGCGCTGGACCCGAAGCTTTGCGCTTGGTCTTCGCCGCCTGCTGCCTGGCATCGAGTTGTGCCACCGTGGGCGCGGGGCGCAGCGCCATCGCCAACAGCAGGCCACTGCCCTGCTTGCCGCTGATGCTCAACTCAGCGCTCACCGCCTTCTCGCTCTTGACGAGCGGCTTGGCCGTCTTGGTCTTCTTGACGTTGGGTTTGGGTTTGGACTTGGGTTTGGACTTGGGTTTTGGTTTGGTCGGCATGAAATGCTCCGGGACGAGATCAGGCAATGGACATCGCAGACAAAAGGCGGGGCGCTACGCCTGCATGCGGCGTCGGCGACGCGGTGCACTGGAGCGCAGCGGACAACTGGCTATTGGCTTTGTTGGCGGCCGTGATAAGCGCAATGGCGGGACAGCCGAGCGCGTTCAGATAGGTGCTCGCGCGGCGAATCGGCCAGAGCATAACGGCGGGCGGCAGGGGGCGATGACTGTCGGTCACGGGGGATGCTCCACAGCGGCTGATACACCACACAATGAAATTGGAGAGACCTGCGCGAGACTTGTCTCACGTATCCCCTCACTGCGCCCTGATCCGTGCGGCGCCTGCCAATCCCCCGGGATCGACGAGCATGATGCTACGCCTGCCGTTCGAACCGTGTCAACGAGACAAACGATGCAGGGCGCTCCCAAAGTTTGCCGCTGCAGCGCATGCGCGATCTGTTGCGTGCGCGTCCGCAGGGAAAATGGTGGCGGGGAAAATTGATCGAGGAAATTGTTCCTGGCACCGTTTCTGCTGGCACCGTTTCTGCTGCAGTGCCGCCACGCCGAAATCGGCGAAGCGAATGAAAATGGGCACGGCGTGCCGAGCAAGCCATGGATGCCACAACGCTGGACCTGATGCGGCCCATGGGCTTTGCCCGGTGGGATCTGAGCGCAGCGGGATCGCGAACGGTGACGCGGTCGGCGTCTGACTTCTGGCACTGCGCAAGGTCGCGCAGGTCGATACAGTCACGGCGTCTCTAGAGCGAATCCCTTATGCAATCCTCGACTTCCACTCCCGCCTCGCCGCCGTCCTGGCGACGTCGACTACTGCGCCACCTACGCAACGCACTGCTGACTTTTATCGTGCTGCTCGGCCCCAACCTGGTGTTCTACCTGACGTGGGGTTGGCCGGATACAACGATTCCGGCGGTGCCCACACAGCAGGACGATCACCGCCCCGGGGCATCGATCAATGCGGAACTGGCCGAGGCGCTACGCGATGCCCTGCACCAGCATCGTCAGCGTATCGGCTTGCCCTCGCTGTCGGCTGCAGTTGGATCGGACGCAGGTTTGCTGTGGGCAGGTGCGACCGGCTGGGCCAATATCGAAAATGCCATCCCGGCGCGGGTGAATTCGCGCTACCGAACCGGCAGCCTGGCCAAACCGATCACGGCGACCGCGCTGGTCCGCCTGCATGAGGCCGGCCGAGTCGACCTGGATGCGCCAATTTCTACCTATGTGCCGGACTTACCGCCCGCGCTGCAGCCGCTCACGGCGCGGTTGCTGGCATCGCATCAGGCAGGCATTCGCCACTACTCGCTTATTCCCGCCTGGTGGTGGGGCTGGCACGAGGCCTTCTCCACCCAACACTATGCGTCGGTCGCCGACGGACTGGCGATCTTTGCCGACGATGATCTGGTGTTTACCCCGGGCACCGGCTTTCGCTACAGCACGTTCGGCTACTCGCTCCTGGCGCGATTGATGGAGGGCGCGTCCGGCAACCCGTTCGATGTCGTGCTGTCAGACCAGGTGCTCGGCCGCGCGGGCATGCGCGATACCGCGGTCGATGGACTGGCACCGATGCCCGAGCGCGTCGCGTTCTACCAGGCCGATGGCGGTCGATATACCGCGGCTTACCCGATTGATTCGAGCAACAAGATCGCCGGCGGCGGTCTAGTCTCGACACCCACCGACCTGGTGCGACTGGGGCAGGCACTGCTCGGCGAAGAACTGGTTTCGGCAGCGGGGAAACAGGCCCTGTTCACCCCTCAGGCGCTGGCCGATGGCAGCATGAACCCGCAGAACTACGCCCTGGGATGGCGCATCGATACATCGCTGCGTCTGCTGGGCGAGGATCGCCCGACTCACATGATCCACCATGGTGGCGCCCAGGCTGGTGCGGCGGCATTTTTGATGATTTTGCCCGAGCACGGCATCAGTATCGCGGTGATGAGCAATTCGGGTACCGGCACGGCGCGCGCCGAAGCGCAGGAGGCTGCCTACGTGCTGGCGCGGCTGGTGATTGATCGCTGATGGCTGTCGCATTCCGACTGCCGGAGCGACATGTGCAGACGGGAAGTCTGGGTGTTGGAGGCCGGCCGGGCTGCTAGCGCTTGCCGATGCCAGGCCAGGAGGAAACGGTGAAATCGGAGCTGCCCTCAAGTACACCCCACGCCACTGCCAGGATCCTCGGCACTGGACTTTTGCTCCAGCGTGGGCTTGATGCTCGACCGCGGCGACCTGCGCAACGGCCCGCGCCCGGTTGATCTGATCAACGTGGTGGACCGCTATGGAACCATCGATGTCGGAGCCGTCGAGCGAACGGCTCTGGACTAGCCCTGAGCGCGCTGATCACCGCGCGCGAACCGGCTGATCCGCACGCCAATGCCACGAGTGATCGATACCCTACGCTGCGCTCGGCAGATCAATCTCGAACAGCGCGCCCTGGCAATCGTCAGCCCGAGACCGGCACCTCCACTGGCGCGATTGCGCGATTTTTCCGCGCGATAAAAGCGCTCGAAGACATGTGGCTGGTCGACTGCCACGATGCCCGGGCCATTGTCGGCAAAACTGATCCGGATGCCTGCGTCAAATACATCGGCTCGAAGCAGGCGAGGAGCGGACGCGCAGTGCGGCTGCCTTGCGCGCGATTCGCGTTATGCTCGGCCGCAGTCGATATGCGCTGGCCTACCCTTTCCGATAGGTCGCCCTGCCGCGATGGAATGACCCTGCATGGTTGCGGAGCGCGGTCGGTCCGTCGGCATACTTCGAACAGTTCAGCAGCTCGGCTTCATGGATTCATCGCTCAGGGGTAAGCAATGACTCAATCCAACAGGGCGACCGACGAGGGTCTGGTCCGCGCCATCGGCACCGGGGCGCTGGGTGCCAACATCGCGAACATGGTGGTCGGCGCTGGAATTTTTGTCCTGCCCGGCATCGTCGCTGCACAACTCGGATCGGCCGCCATCATTGCCTACCTGGCCTGCGCCATCATCGTCGGCCTGGTATTTCTCTGCTATGCCGAAGTCGGCAGCCGCGTGTCGCGCAGTGGCGGCAGCTATGCCTACATCGAAGAGGCCTTCGGTCCGTTCGCCGGGTTCGTCGCGTCGACCATGCTGTGGCTCGGCTGGTCGGTGCTTGGAGACGCAGCGCTGGCCGTTGCGCTGACGGACGCCTTGGCAACCAAACTGCCGATACTCGGCTCAGGCGCAGCGCGTGCGCTGTTCCTGATTTCATTGTTCGGCTTTCTCGCCCTGGTCAACATCATTGGCCTGAAGTCCGGTGTGCGGGTGGTGCTGGTCAGCACGATTGCCAAATTGGCGCCCCTGGTACTTCTGGTCGTCGCCGGTGCGCTTGCGATCGACATCGAGAACCTCAAGATCGTCGAGTGGCCGTCCATGGAAAATTTCGGTGCGGCGGCACTGATCCTGTTTTTTGCGTTCGCCGGTGCCGAGACCGCATTGAACGCGAGCGGCGAAATCCGCAATCCGGAGCGCACCATTCCGCGCGGACTATTGCTCGGTATGGGCGGTGTTTTCCTGCTCTACGTCGCCTTGCAGTCAGTTGCCCAGGGCACGCTCGGCGCCGAACTGGCCAGCAACACGGAGGCCCCTCTGTCTGCGGTCGCCGCCAAGGTACTGGGCAGCTGGGGCAGTCAATTGCTCCTGCTCGCGATGATCATTTCGATATTCGGCACACTCAGCGGCGATGTGCTGAATACGCCCCGCGTGATCTTCTCATCCGCACGCGATGGACTGCTGCCCGGAATTTTCGCCCGCGTGCATCCCAAGTACCACACACCACACATCGCGATCCTGTTCTACGCCGCGGCCGGCTGCGCCTTCGCGCTGACCGGCAGCTTCAAGCAACTCGCGGTGGTTGCCTCGGGCGCCATCCTGCTGATCTACCTTGGCGTCAGCCTGGCCGTGATCGCGCTGCGCCGACGCAACGGCACCCGGATCGAAGGGCAGTTTCGTATTCCCGGCGGGCCGATCGTGCCCATACTGAGTTCCATCGTGATCATCTGGCTGCTGTTTCAGATGAGCGCAGGCGAAGCACTCGCTGCTGGTGCACTACTCGCCGCCACCATCCTCATCTATCTGATTCGGAAGTTGATCAAGCAGGTGCGCGGTTCCTCAGCTTGAATCGCCAGCATCGAAGCCAGCGCACGAATTCAGACGCCGCGACTGCCGGCTCGCGCTATGCAGTTACGCGCTGCGCGCGCCCAAGTCGCGTACCGAGCAGTACCGCTAAAACAGTCAGGCCGCTCAGCGCTGCGCCCGTCATGAAAGAGTACGCACCAAACGACAACAACATACCCGAGGTCGCGGAGAGCGCGCCAAGGACAAAACCGAGCGTGTAGTCCTGGCGACCGGATACGCGTGCGCAAACATAGCCCGCGAGCACGGACAGCCCCGATCCTGCCAACAGGCCCACGATCGACATCCATGAGTCATTGGACAAGTTCTCCATGGCCTGCTTGATTTCGTTTTCGCTCAGCCCCTTGGCAGCCAGTGAAAATGCGTAGGCCATAGCCAGCACGACCCCGAGCAGCACGGAACCCCCAACGTCGATCGCTAGTCCAAGCAGGACCGCCTTCACTGGCGAGCCTGGTTTTTCCGAATGCTGCACCAGCGACGCCTGTGGAGGTTGGAAAGGATTGCCCTGCATGGATGGAGTCTCAATAATCTGAAGTTACTCGGAAATTGCTGGGCGCCCAGCCGACCGCCATCGAGACCTGCGTCGCGCCGAGGCGCCCAAGCACACATTGAGGGCGCGGGCGATCTTTTGACTGTACAGCAGGCCTTGCGCATCTTGTGGTAGTTGCCGTGCAGGCGCTCTCGTCGACACTTCGCTCTAGTTTGCAGACCGCGCAAACGACCCGAGGTCAGTCCTTGCCAGCGCCGTCGTCATCGCCAGCGCGCTGGCTTGAATCCACGCAGACGCCCTGGACGCGCTTACGCATTGTCGCTGCGGAGACTGTGTCGCCCGAATGATCGGCGAGCGCCGCTAGCTTTCTCAACAGGCCGACGGTGTAGCACGGTCGAGTCCACGGTGCATTGCCCACGCTCTCCAACGCGGCCTTGGCCGCGGCCCGAATGGCCCCAGTTCTGCCCGCGTCGCGATCAGCAAGCATGATGACCATCAGCGGCAGCAGCCGCTCGTGCGCGCTACCGGCATCGTCTATCTGCAAGGCGCGGCGGGCGTCCCGTTCGGCCTGGAGACGATCACCCTGTTGCCATCGCGCATAAGCGAGCGCGCCGAGTGGTCCCGTCATAGAACGCGCAGTGTTCGTATCGCTTGGCAGTGTAGGTTCCATACATTCCTGTAGTTGCGCAATGCCTGCCGCCCAGTCGGCAGTCAGGGTGCGGGCCTCCGCGGCGAGGCAACGCACCGAGGAACCGGCAAAATTGGCACTTCCAGCCAGCGCTTCGCGCTGCAGCGCCGCCTTATCGAATTCGAGCGCCGCGGCTTCAAATTGCCCCTGCTCAAGAGCTGCCTCGCCAAGATTCTCGTGGGTCGCGGCCAACATCGGATGCGGTGACTGATACAGCCTGCCGTAGATTTGAAGCGCTTGCTCGAATGCCAAGCCGGCCTTGTCGGGCCTGCCCAGACGCAGCTCCGCTGTACCAAGGGAATTGGCAACATAGGCGGCCATTACATGTGGTTCGTTGATCAACTCGCCAAGCAGACTCTGCGCTTCGTAAAGCAAGGGCAAGGCAAGATCAGGCGCTCCGCGCGCAGTCTCGCAGACGGCGAGCGTCTCCAGCGCAGAAACCACGGCGAGGTCGCGATCACCATAGAGTGCCCGCGCCAGCGCGACATTCCTGATCAGCAGCGGTCGTGCCCGTTCGTACTGTCCGGCATTGGAAAACGCATCGCCCTGGTTCTCAAGCACGGTCTGTTGCAGCGGATGTGTGGCGGGCAATATCTGCTCTGCCAGCAGCACCGCCTCGGCCTGCGCAGCCTGCGCCAAACCTGTCTCACTTCTCTGCAGATACAGCATGCCGAGCAGGCTGAGCGCCCGGATACGGGCGGCATCGACTGGCCCACCAGCAAGGTCGTAATCACGTAGCGCCAGCGTCAATCGCTGCTCGCCCTCGGTATAGCGACCCTGCCGATACGCAGTGTGTGCGAGGGTAGCCTCGGCATCCAGCCAAAGCGGTGAACGCGAACCCGAGCTGCCACGCGCCAGCAACGCGACTTCCTCCAGCAACCCGCGTGCGCGGTCGAGACGGCCAAAGCTCAGTTCGATATCGCCGACGACTTGAAGCAAGCGGGCGCGCGTCTCCTCATCGTCGGCAAAGCGTTCGCGCGCGCGCTGCTCTGCGTGTTCAAGCAGGGATTGCGGTGATCGGCTGGCAGCGCCGGGACGCAGATCGCGCATAAGTTCCACGACAAAGTCGCGGACAACCTTGGCACGCTCCGATTGCTGTTCGGCGATCCAGGCATGATGGCGCGCCACCTGTGCCTGCCAAGCGAGGATTGCGAGGCTGGCGATCAGGGCAACGAGCAGCGCAACCGCAACCAGCACGGTGGTTCGATGACGCTGCACGAATTTCCGGATGCGGTAGCGGGCCGAGTGCGGATGCGCGAGCACAGGCATCCCGGCCAGATGCCGGTCGATATCGTCGGCAAGCGCACCTGCCGCGCGGTAGCGTCGCTCCGGTTCGGGTTCAAGTGCCTTGAGCATGATGTTGTCGAGATCGCCCTTCAACCTCAGGCGCAGGGTATCCGGCAGTGCAGAACCGCCAGGTTCGTGGGCGCGAGTGGTCAACTTGGATGGCCGGCGCGGCTCGCCACCGGGACGCACGCCGAGCAACAACTCATGCAGCAGGACGCCAAGTGCATAAACATCGGTTGCCGTCGTGATCGGTCCACCGACAAACTGTTCAGGTGCTGCATAGCCGGGTGTCAGCGCGCCTAGCCCGGTGCGCGTCGGTTCGGCATCCTCGTCGAGCAACTTGGCGATGCCAAAGTCGAGCAGCTTGGCTTCTCCCTTCGGAGTAACCAGAATATTGGATGGCTTGATGTCGCGATGCACGATCAGCGCGTGATGCGCAGCCTCCACCGCGCGACAGACGGTGTTGAAGAGCTGTAGCCGCTGGCGCAGATCCAGTTGCTGGGCCGCGCAATACTTGGTGATCGGCTGACCGTCGATCAACTCCACGGCCAGATAGGGCGTGCCGTCCTCGGCGATCCCACCATCGATCAGTCGCGCAATATTTGGATGCGCCAGTGCGGCCAGTGCCTGGCGTTCACGGCGAAACTGGCGTTCCTCCATCGTCGAGAACAACAGACGCTTGAGCACCTTGACGGCCACGCGCTGCTCAAAGTCTGCGCTGATTCGCTCGGCCTCGAACACCACCGCCATGCCGCCCTGTCCGATCAGCCGAATCAGCCGAAATGCACCAATGCTTCGTCCCAGCCAGCGATCGGTGGCGCCGTCGCTGGGTGCCTCGCTATCCAGAGCAGCCAGACGCGCCGCAAGCGGACGCACGAACGGATCATCACCCTCGGCCGGGTGCTTGAGCATCGCGCGCAACTGAGCGCGCAACTGCGGGTCCGACGCGTGCGCCGCCAACCAGGCTTCACGCTCGCTGGCCTCGACGTCCTGGATCGCGTCAAACAAGTCGCGCAATCTGCTCGCGGGATGAAGCGCATCATCATGCATGAGCAACACAGTATCGACAATCAGCAAAGTTGAGAATGTGACAAACAGCATTGCGTAGGATGGCGCACATCACAATGGCCAGTTGTGCGTCCTATGCGCGCGCAAGGACTGATCGACGGGGGCAATCCCTCCTGCGCCGGCGAGGTTCAGCGGACACCGCCATGGAGCACGCTTGCCCTGAACTTTCTGCAGAAGGCCGCGCCACCAACGCCGGGGCTCTGCACCCATCGGCATCGGCCGACGCTGGTTGAAACGAATTTTCGAATGGTTGAGTGTTGCTCCGCGATGCGCTATATCTCAATTTGATCAACTCACTGGTGGTGCGAAATGACAGGGTTTTCATTGCGGGCCATTTTTTTTGTCTGCGCGTTGACAGCGCTGTCATTCGGTACCCAATCAGCGATCGCAGCGACTGATCCAGATGCACTGCTCCAGCGCATGACACTGGATGAGAAGATTGGCCAGTTGGTGCAACGGGCAGGCGGGCGTAGCAAGGCGCTCAATTCCAGACTCAACGAGGACGAACTAACCCGCGTACGCGCCGGCCAGGTTGGTTCGTATCTGCATGTTGCAGGCGCGGTGCCACTCCGCGACTTGCAGCGCGTTGCAGTACAGGAGTCCCGTCTCGGCATTCCGCTGTTGTTTGCCATGGACGTCGTGCACGGCTACCGCACGGTGTTTCCGGTCCCCTTGGCAATGGCGTCGACCTGGTCACCGGCGCAGCAGGAAGCAGCAGCACGCATTGCCGCGATCGAAGCCTCGGCAGCGGGACTGCATTGGACCTTTGCTCCGATGGTGGATATCGCCCGCGATGGGCGCTGGGGCCGCATCGTCGAGGGCGCCGGAGAGGATCCCTTTCTTGGCGCTGCGATGGCACGTGCCCAGGTACGGGGATTCCAGGGAGACCGACTCTCCGACGCCGACACGATCCTTGCAACCGTCAAGCACTTTGGCGCGTACGGCGCGGCAAGCGGAGGCCGCGACTACGACAGCGCAGAAATCTCCGACCGAGCGCTGCATGAGATCTATCTGCCGCCTTTTCACGCGGCGGTGGATGCCGGCGCGGCAACGATCATGACCGCCTTCAACGATATCGGCGGCATCCCGACCACATCGAACAGCGCTCTGCTGCGCGCCCTGCTGCGCGAACAATGGGGCTTCGAGGGAATCATCGTCAGCGACTGGAATGCCATCAACGAATTGATCGCCCATGGCGTCGCCGAACACCGCAGTCATGCCGCAACGCTTGCGCTCACCGCCAGTGTCGATATGGATATGGTGGCCGACGTCTATGCCAATGATCTGAAGCAGGCCATCGAAGCGAACCCGCCATTGCGACCATACCTCGATCAGGCGGTACTGCGGGTGTTGCGGACCAAGGCGAAACTCGGCCTGTTCGAAGACCCATTCAAGTATCACGACGCAGCGCGTGAATCTGCGACGATGTTGGCGCCAGCGCACCGATCAGCCGCGCGGAGCGCCGCAGCGCAGTCCATCGTTCTGCTGAAAAATTCTGCCGGCCTGCTGCCGATTGATCGAACAAAGCTGAAAAGTGTTGCGGTGATCGGCGCATTGGCCGTCGACAATTTGTCGGCCCTGGGCTCCTGGCGCGCCCAGGGTCGCGAGGCCGACGTCGTCAATGTGTTCGAAGGCCTGCGTTTGGCATTGCCGGGTGTTGAAGTGCAACATGCCGCAGGCGCTGACCCACGCTCGGCGGATGAGTCCGGCATCGATGCGGCAGTCAGCCTGGCGAAGCAATCAGATCTCACCATCCTGATGATCGGCGAGCATTTTGATTTGAGCGGAGAGGCGCGCAGTCGCTCCGGGATCGAGCTGCCCAGCAGTCAGCTGGTCTTGGCACAGCGCATCCTTGCTACCGGCAAACCGGTCGTTGTGCTGCTGGCCAATGGCCGACCGCTTGCCCTGCCCTGGCTCGCCGAACACGCATCCACCCTGGTCGAGACCTGGATGCTGGGGGTCGAGGGCGGACCGGCGGTCGCCGATGTCCTGCTCGGAAAGACCGCTCCGGGTGGAAAGCTTCCGGTGCAATTTCCACATTCCACCGGCGCCCTGCCCGCCTCCTATGCGGCGCGACCCAGCGGCCGTCCAGCCGACCCCAATCTGGCGAATGACAGCGTGCGCTATCTCGACCTGCCGATCACGCCAGTGTTTCCTTTCGGTCACGGCCTGAGCTATAGCCCGTTTGAATTCTCCGGTTTGCAGCAATCCAGCGGGACACTCAAGCGCGGTGAGGTACTCACTGTCCGGTTCACCCTGAAAAACATCGGCAAACTGCGTGCCGACGAAGTGGCACAGCTCTACGTTCGCGATCCGGTCGCGTCCAGCGCGAGACCCGTCCTCGAGTTGCGCGGATTCCATCGCTTGACACTCGATCCGGGCGCGCAGCAGACCGTGCAGTTCGATCTGCGGCCGGAGCAATTCGCGATCTATACGGAACAGGGGCAATGGCAGGTGGAAGCGGGCAGGATCGAACTGATGATCGGCAGCTCTTCGCAGGACATTCGACTCAGGGGCCATTTCAATCTGGCGGAGTCTTTCACCTCCACGATTCCCGCCGCCGCCATCGAAACCGTAACGCGCTAGGAGAACGTCGATGCGCCTGCCCTGTCTGTTCGCTGCCACTGTGCTGCTCACCGCCTGCACCGGCGTCTCTACGCAGCCTGAAGCCGAAGGCGTCGCTGATCAGAAAATTCTGATCTACGCCGAGGAGATGAACGCCCTGATCGCCCCCGAGGCGAAGATCGAAGCGCTGGCGTCCGGTTTTCAATGGTCGGAGGGGCCAGTCTGGATCGCCGAACAAAATGCCCTGCTGTTCAATGATGTGCCCGGCAACACGATGTATCGCTGGTCGGAATCTGCGGGCCTGACCGTCTTCATGAAGCCGTCCGGCCTGCAAGGCGAAGATCCCGAACATATTTTTCGCGAGCCCGGAACCAATGGCATGGTCCATGATGCACCGGGTCAGATCCTGGTTGCCGATCACGGCAGCCGAGCCGTGGTCCGACTCGATCTCGCAACCCGGCACAAGACCGTGCTTGCCGATCGCTACGACGCAAAGCGTCTGAACAGTCCCAACGATCTGGCGCGGCGTTCCGACGGCACGATCTTTTTCACCGACCCTCCCTACGGACTGCGCGATCTGAATGGCTCTGCGGCGAAGGAGCAGAACCACAACGGCGTCTACCGGCGCGATCTCGATGGCAGCGTCGTCCTGCTTGACGACTCCTTGAGCTTCCCGAACGGGATCGCGCTGTCACCCGATCAACGTACACTCTATGTAGCCAACTCCGACCCCGAACATCCGATCTGGATGCGCTACGAACTGGATGAGGCCGGCAGACCGATTGCCAGATCGCTGCTGGCTGACGCGTCCGATCTCTTGGCCGCAGGCGATCAGGGATTGCCGGACGGCATGGCAATCGCGCAGAGCGGAGAAATTTTTGCGACGGGACCGGGCGGCGTGCTGGTGCTTTCGCCTGCAGGCAAACGCCTGGGCCGAATTGAGACCGGAACCTTGATCGCCAACTGCGCCTTCGGCGACGACGGAAGCATGCTGTACATGACTGCCCACCAACAGCTCATGCGCATTGCGCTGCGCGTACGTGGCCTTGAATTCTGAGCAGGTGTGTCGATGAACTATCTGCTCTTGGTGCTGGCGATCCTCAGTCTGTTGTGGCTGGTGCTGCACTGGAAGCTGCCGGCTTTCCTGGCCCTGCTTCTGGTCAGCCTGGTGTTTGGGCTATTGCTCGGCATGGACGGAAAAACTGTCCTGGCCTCGGTGCAATCTGGCATGGCATCGACGTTGGGATTCGTCGCCATCGTCGTTGGACTCGGCGCCATGTTGGGCGGCCTGCTGGAGTACGCCGGCGGCGTTCAAGTAATCGCCGATCGCATGCTGCTGCAGTTTGGCGAGCGCCGCGCCACCTGGTGCCTCGGGGCAATCGGATTCCTGGTGGCGATCCCGGTATTTTTTGATGTCGCATTCATCATCCTGGTGCCACTGGTCCTGCGTTTGTCGCAATCCGGTGGTCGCGCGCCGATCTACTACGCCCTGCCGCTGTTGGCCGGACTGGCGGTGGCGCACGCCTACATTCCGCCAACACCCGGACCGATCGCCGTCGCCGAATTGCTGGGCGCCGATCTCGGCTGGGTGATCACGATGGGCGCGCTCTGCGGTCTTCCCGCGATGATCCTCGCTGGCCCCGTCTTTGCCCGCCGATTCGCCCACTTGCCTCGGCCGGGCGGCGCCCACAGTCCAGCCGTCGATGAGCCCGCACAGCACTCGGCTTCTCTGCTGACGGCCTTGTCGACTGTTCTGCTGCCCCTGGTGCTTATTGTCGCCAGCACCGCGGGTGGGCGTGTCCTTGATGAAGGCGTGTTGAAGAGCGCCCTGGTCCTGATCGGGCATCCATTCGTGGCCTTGTCGATCGCCTGCGTGTACGCCTACTACGTCTTTGGTGTGCGCCATGGCGTGCCACGCGAAAAACTCCAGCAGATCATGACGCGCGCCCTGGAGCCGGCCGGCATTGTGGTCCTGATCACCGGCGCCGGCGGTGTGTTCAAGCAAATCCTGGTCGACTCGGGTGTCGGTCGCCAACTTGGCGCCATGATCAACGAGCAAGCGCTGCCCCTCCTGCTGCTGGCTTTCCTGATTGCCGGCCTGGTGCGGATTTCGCAAGGCTCGGCGACCGTTGCAATGATCACGGCGGCCGGCCTGATCGCGCCCGCGCTCGAGCATGCAGCGCTCAGTGCGCCCCAGGCGGCCTTGCTGGTCATCGCAATCTCGTCGGGCGCAACCATTGCTTCCCACGTCAACGATTCCGGATTCTGGCTGGTCAATCGATATCTTGGTCAGACCGAGAAGGAAACCCTGCAATCGTGGACCGTGGCCTCAACCATTGCGGGCTGCAGCGGATTTGCCACCGCGGCACTGATTTCACTTTTTGTCTGAGCGCAACTGCCGCAGAAGCTGATCAACAATTTCGGAGACCGGGCGATCCGCCCTGACCAGGAGCGCATCCTCAGGTTCTTGCAAGGCCGCGAACTGGCTGTCGCACAGGGTCGATTTCATGAAGTGCCCTGCCCGGCCGTCAAGACGGCTCTGGACCGTCTGCCGATCGACCACCAGATGCACAAAGGTACACGGCGGCTGCAACTGCAGGCGTAGTGCCTCCCGCACAAAGCGGGTCAGTGCGGAGCAGGCCAGCACGCCGACCAGATCCTCCGTACCCGCTGCCCACTCGCTCCGCGCGTGCGCATTCAAGGCAATCGCCATCGCCGCGACCCAGGGTGCCCGGTCAACATCCGTCAAGGCAATACCAGCACTCATTTTTTGCACATTGGCTTCGGAATGGAAGTCATCACCTTCAAAAAACGGCACGCCAAGGCGATCGGCCAAGGCCCGGCCCACCGTGCTCTTTCCACTCCCGCTTACGCCCATCACAATAATGATCAAGCTGCCTCCGGAGCATGCATGTGTGGCGGAAATTTTTCGGCAGATCCGGGCAAGCAGCGCA
>JAYSZM010000199.1:0-77235 GCA_043738015.1 Lysobacterales bacterium | reverse complement strand
TCGCGTTTGCATACCTCATGTACTGCGCC
This sequence comes from Lysobacterales bacterium, assembly GCA_043738015.1. Taxonomy (GTDB): domain Bacteria; phylum Pseudomonadota; class Gammaproteobacteria; order Xanthomonadales; family Ahniellaceae; genus 0-14-3-00-62-12. The sequence continues at coordinate 77,206 of JAYSZM010000199.1, read as the reverse complement.
CAGGTCTGGTCGGCGCAGCGCAAGATGATGTTTCCGGGTGCCGCCATGGCGGTGCGTCCCGGGCGTGGCGATTGGCCAGCCTCGGCACAGTCGCTGGACTTGAGCCAAGCCGATGGAAGTGCCGCCCAGGTGATCTGGTTACCGGCGCAGGCAGAGGGGCCCAACAGCACGCTGGTTTTCTTTCACGGCAATGCCGAGTTCGCGTTCCAGTCGGTATCGGCACTGGCCAGGCTCGCTGGCCCCGACCGCAATCTGCTGCTCGTGGAATACCCCGGCTACGCGGGGGCGGCGGGCGAACCCGGCCTGAAGTCAATCCGTGCCGTCAGCCTGCTTGCCTACGACTGGCTGCTTGATCAGCCCGGAGTCGACCCGCAACGGATCATCGCAATCGGGCGCTCGATCGGTGGCGGTCCAGCCGCCGAGCTGAGCCGGCATCGGCCGCTCGCCGGTCTGGTTCTGATCTCGAGTTTTGCGGCAATCGCCGATTTCGCCAGCGCACTGCATGTGCCGCGTCTGCTGATCCGCGATCCCTTCGACAATCGTGATGCCCTGCGCACATATCAGGGTCCGGTGCTGATTCTGCATGGTCGCCGCGACGATGTGATTCCCTATGCGCACAGCGTCGAGCTCAGCCAGACTTCGTCGACCGCAAGCCTGGTCACGCTGTCGTGCGCACACAATGACTGCGCACTCGATGGTGGCGAGATCCACAACGCGATCGAGACATTTTTGGCGCGGCGCGGTTTCTGAATCGGGTCCTGCCTGATACACCGCGCTAGATTTTTTCCGGGCGTCGCCGCGAGCTGCCGAGCTTGCGGGTGATCGTATTGCGGCCGATCCCGAGCAGGCGCGCCGCCTCGATCCGATTGCCCTGGGTGATCTCGAGTGCCGCGTCCAGTAACAGGCGATCGAACACGGCCCGTGCTGCATCGAACACTTCGCTCTCGCCGCTTTTCAAGGCGCGCTGGATTTCGTGACGCAGGGCTTGCCGCCAGTCCACCATCACGCGCGGCAGTGCCGCCGCGGCGCCGATCGCCGCAGCGCCCGCGCCGAAGTTCTGATACAGCAAACCTTGCTGAGGCGCCGGACCGGCATCCTCGCCCTCATCGGTCATCGACGGCGGACTGAGCTGGAAGCTCATCACCCCGGTGCGCGGCAGGTCGCCGATGGCGATCTCGCGGCCCGGAGCCATCACTGCCAATCGTCGACACAGATTTTCCAGTTGCCGCACATTGCCGGGCCAGACCTGGGCGCTGAGCAACTGGATTGCCGCGCGCGAGAAGCGCTTGGGCTCGGTGCCAGTTTCCTGGCAGGCGCGTTCGAGAAATCGCTCAGCCAGCAGGGGAATATCCTCGCGACGCTCGCGCAGTGAGGGTAGGTGCAGGCGCATCACATCGAGCCGGTGTAATAGATCGGGGCGGAATTCGTTGCGCGCGGCCTTGCCTTCGAGATCCTGATGGGTGGCTGCGATCACCCGCACATCGACGCGGATCAGTTCACGCCCGCCGACACGATAGAACTCGCCCTCGGCCAATACGCGCAGCAGGCGTGTCTGCAGGGTCAGCGGCATGTCGCCGATCTCATCGAGAAACAGGGTGCCGCCCTCCGCCTGCTCGAAGCGACCGATATGACGGCGCTGCGCACCCGTGAAGGCGCCAGCCTCGTGACCGAACAATTCGGATTCGAGCAGATCGGCCGGGATGGCCGCGGTATTGAGCGCGACAAAGGGTTGCTGTGCACGTGGCGAGTGTCGGTGCAGAGCACGCGCGACCAGTTCCTTGCCGGTGCCGGTTTCGCCGGTGATCAGCACATTGAGCTGGGTCGGCGCGACCCTGCCGATGGCGCGGAACAGCTCACGCATCGGCGGCGACTCGCCGCTGAGCTCGGCGGTTTCGCGCTCTGGCCGCGGACTGCGCTGGGCAGCCGGGCTGGTCTCGCTGCTGGTCGCGCGCACCGCCAGCGCAACCGCGCGCTCCAGATCGAAGGGCTTGGGCAGAAAATCGAAGGCGCCGCCTTTGAATGCCGCGCTGGTGCTGGCGACATCGGTGTAGGCACTCATCACGATCACCGGCACATCGGCGTGTTCGCGCTTGAGTACTTCGAGGAAGGCAAATCCATCGGTACCCGGCATGCGCACATCGGTAAACACCGCTGCTGGCCGGGCATGCGGCAGCACTGACAGTGCCGCCCGCGCATTGTCGAAATCGCGCACCATGAAGCCGCCATCGCGCAGCGCCTCGGCAAGCACGAAGCGGACGGAGCGGTCGTCGTCAATGATCCATATCTCGCTCATCGGGGTCGACTCGGTGGTGGCGATTGAGACGGCTGGCTTCGGTGACCGACAAAGCGATGGATTATGCGGGCCTGCCAGATCCCCCATCCATCGCCGATGAAGCTAGCGATGGATCGCCCCCCTTGACTCAAGGGGGGCTGGGCGCCTCGATTGTTGCTGAGGCGAGCGATGGCACGTGATGGCGATTGAGACGGCTGGCTTCGGTGACCGACGAAGCGATGGATTATGCGGGCCTGCCAGATCCCCCATCCATCGCCGATGAAGCTAGCGATGGATCGCCCCTCTTGACTCAAGGGGGGCTGAGCGCTTCGTTTGAGGTAGAGGAAATTAAAAGCGCGAGCGATGGCATGTGATGGCGATTGAGGCGTGAGGCTTCGGTGGCCGGCGAGCGCAGTTCCCCTCTCCCCTCGGGAGAGGGGTAGGGGTGAGGGAATCGACACGCGGTGCCGAGCAAATACCTTGATCGCGATCCGCTGCACGTTCATGCCGCCTCCAACGGAAGCATCAGGGTAAACACCGTGTGCCCGGGGCGGCTGCGGAAACTGAGGGCGCCGCCGTGTTCGCGGACGATTTCCTGGGTGAGCGCGAGTCCGAGGCCGGTGCCTTCGGCGCGACCGCTGACCAGGGGCAGAAAGATCTGCGCGGTGAGGTCTTCGGGTACACCGCTGCCGTTGTCGACGACATCGATCCGCATCGCCAGTCGATACAGGCGTTCACCCAGGCTGACGCCATATTCGATACGCGTGCGCAGACGCACTTCTGAGGCATCCGCCTGCAGCGCGTTGCGGACCAGGTTCCAGACCGACTGCGCGAGTCGATCCTGATCGCCGATGATATTGGGCAGGCTGGGATCGTAGTCGCGCACGATCCGCGCCGACCAGGCGGCATCGGCTTCGGCGAGCAGACGCACCCGCTCGAGAATCTCGTGCACGTTGACGCTCGACAACGCGCGTTCCGGCTTGGGATCGAGCAGGCGCTCGACCAGATCAGACAGCCGCGAGGTCTCGCTCTCAATCACTTCGACGTAACGACGCTCATCGCTGTCGTGTATGCGCCGCGCCAGCAGTTGCGCCGCGCCCTTGATGCCGGCGAGCGGATTGCGCACCTCATGCGCCAGTCCTTTCAGCGTCGCCGACAAGGCCTCGGGCCAGCGCGAAGCGGCGTCGGCCGCGTCGTCACGCAGGCGGAATTCGATCAGGGTGCTGAACGCTCCGGCCATCCGCAGGGGCGAGACCACGGCCTGCGCATTGAGCTCAATTTCCGGCAGCGGGCGGAACACCAGATGATCGATGCGTTGCGCCTGCGACTCGGCCTGAGCACGGCCGGCCAAGGTCACCAGAGCAGGCGCGCCCAGATGCTCGAGCCTGAGCTTCAGCCAGCGCCGCGCACCCATGCCGACCCAGGCGCAGAAGGCCGGATTGACATGCGCGATCTGCAGCGCCTCATCCAGCAGGAGCACCGGTGTGGTGAGCTGATCGATCAGTTCGGTCGAGAAACCCGCATTCATTGCACCAGTCTAGTGCAAATCAGCCGAAACCCAAGGCCCGAACACTGCTCCGATGGCTCCGGCCGCATGCTACGAACCTGCCTAGCGCGGGGCCATATTGATGAAGGCGAGAAACTCGCTGCGGGTACGCGCGTCCTCGCGAAAGCAGCCCAGCATCTTGCTGGTGATCATGCTGACCCCGGTCTTGTGGATACCGCGCGTGGTCATGCACTGGTGCGAGGCGTCGATCACCACGCCGACGCCGCGCGGCATCAGCACTTCCTCGATACATCCGGCTATCTGTGCGGTGAGCTTTTCCTGCACCTGAAACCGGCGCGCATAAGCCTCAACCACGCGCGCGAGTTTGCTGATGCCGACCACCTTGTTGGTCGGCAGATAGCCGACATGGGCGCGGCCGATGATCGGCGCCATGTGGTGTTCGCAATGCGATTCGAACTCGATATCGCGCAGCACGATCAGCTCATCGTAACCGGCAACTTCCTTGAAGGTGCGCCGAAGGTATTCACCGGGGTCCTCGGCATAGCCGCTGAACCAGTCGCCGTACGCATCGACCACGCGCCGCGGTGTGTCGATCAGACCCTCGCGCGCCGGATCGTCACCCGCCCACTGCAGCAGTGTTCGCACCGCAGCCTCGGCCTGGTCCCGGCTGATGCCATTGGAGTTGTCGCTCATGTCTGCTCCTCTCCTGTGAGCTGCGCTCACGCTTATTTCTTGCTCTTGTCCCCGAGGGGACAACCGCCACCGCCACCGCCACCGCAACATCAACCGTAACTGCATCCTCGAGATCGCGGCTACCGGCTGAACGTTGAGCTTGGAGTCTCGCAGATTTGTCTCGGCTTCGGCACGCCCGGCGCTCCGTCGTGTCGACCCTGAGCCGCGAGAATCCGCCGAGTATGGACGCGAGTGTTCGCAGGCCGGCGCTGTTTGCCACAAGACGCAGTGCGCATCAGGATCATGATGTTGACTCAATCCGGGGTGCGTTACGCCATACTTGCGAATCAACAAGCACGTGATGCGCATGGACGTCTCCCACCTGATCGACCCGCTCAATGCCGCGCAGCGCGAAGCTGTCTGCGCGGGCGCGGGGCATTACCTGGTTCTGGCCGGCGCGGGCAGCGGCAAGACGCGCGTGCTGATGCACCGGATTGCCTGGCTGACCGAGGTCGAGCGCGTCTCGCCGTGGTCGATCCTGGCGCTGACCTTTACCAACAAGGCCGCGGGCGAGATGCGCCATCGCGCCGAAGCGCTGATGCCGAGCGGCACCCGCGGTCTGTGGATCGGCACCTTTCATGGCATCGCGCATCGTCTGCTGCGCCAGCACTGGCGCGAGGCGGGTCTGCCAGAGACCTTCCAGATTCTGGATTCGGACGATCAGCTGCGCCTGCTCAAGCGCGTCATCACCGGCATGGATCTCGATGAGTCGCGCTATCCCGCGCGCCAGATGGCGGCCCTGATCAATGGCTGGAAGGATGAAGGCAAGCGACCGGCTTCGATCCCCGCCGAGTACGTGCCGGGCCTGCAGATCCAGGTCGATATCTATCGTACTTATGAAGAGCAGTGCCAGCGTTCCGGCCTGGTCGATTTCGCCGAGTTGCTGCTGCGCGCGCACGAGCTCTGGCTGCATCACGATACCCTGCTGAAGCATTATCGCGAGCGTTTCCGTCATCTATTGATCGATGAATTCCAGGACACCAATACCCTGCAGTACGCCTGGGTGCGTCTGCTCGCCGGCGACACCGGCCAGGTCTTCGTGGTCGGCGACGATGATCAGGCGATCTATGGCTGGCGCGGTGCCAAGGTCGAGAACGTGCAGCAGTTCCTGCGCGACTTCCCGGGCGCACGCACGCTGCGGCTTGAGCAGAACTATCGCTCGACCGGCAATATCCTCAATGCCGCCAACGCGGTGATCGCCAACAATCCCACCCGACTCGGCAAGCAGCTGTGGACCGATTCGAAGAATGGCGAGGCGCTCGATCTTTACGCCGCCTACAACGAGCAGGACGAGGCGCGCTTTGTCATCGAGCGGATCAAGCAGGCGGTCAAGGATGGCGGGCGCAATGACGAATGCGCAATCCTGTATCGATCGAACGCGCAGTCACGGCTGTTTGAAGAAGCCCTGATGATCGAGTCGATCCCGTATCGGGTCTATGGCGGTCAGCGTTTCTTCGATCGCATGGAAGTGAAAGACACCCTGGCCTACCTGCGCCTGACCGCCAATCGTCACGACGATGCCGCCTTCGAGCGCGCAGTGAACACGCCACCGCGTGGCATCGGCGGGCGCACGCTCGACAGCCTGCGCGCATCGGCGCGCGACGCCAAACAGTCGATGTGGGATGCGGTGCAGGCCGAGCTCGCCGGCGGAACCCTCGCGGCGCGCGCCAAGTCGGCATTGCGCAGCTTCGTTGAACTGATCGATCGGCTCGCCGGCGAATCCAGCGGGCTTTCGCTCGCCGAGCAGATGACCGCGGTGATCACCGCCAGCGCACTCAAACCCTACTACGAGGCCGACTCCAAAGGGCAGGCCGAATCCCGGCTGGAGAATCTGGACGAGCTGATCAATGTGGCGGCGCGTTTCGAGCGCACGCCCGAAGACGAAGAGGCCGGGCTCAGCGAACTCGCCGCTTTCCTTTCGCATGCCGCACTTGAGGCCGGCGATGCCGAAGGCGAGACCTGGGAAGACTGCGTGCAGTTGATGACCCTGCATTCGGCCAAGGGTCTGGAGTTCGATCTGGTGTTTCTGGTCGGCATGGAAGACGGCATGTTCCCGAGCCAGCGCTCGCTCGATGAGGACGGCCGTCTGCAGGAAGAACGCCGGCTCGCCTATGTCGGCATCACCCGCGCGCGCCGCAAATTGGTGCTCTGCTATGCCGAATCGCGACGCTGGCATGGCGTGGAGACCTATAACCGGCCCTCGCGCTTTCTCAGCGAAATGCCCAAGGACGCTCTGCAGGAAGTGCGGCCGCGGGTCCAGGTCAGCCGGCCGGGTAGCTTCGGTCGCAGCGCCGAATCGTTTCTGGTCGATCGTGCGCTGCTGCGAGGCGGCGTAGTCGAAGTGGCGCCGATCAAGCTCGGGGCTCAGGTCCGCCACGCCAGTTTTGGCGATGGCACCGTGGTCGATTTCGAAGGCGCTGGTACGCACGCCCGGGTCCAGGTCAATTTCGAAGACAGCGGTCGCAAGTGGCTGGTACTGGCCTACGCCAATCTCGTCGTGCTCTGAACCGGCACGCGGCCCGCCGCTACCAAGGTGTCTCCACTGCATTACTGGCGTTGCACACTACTGGGCACAGATGAAATCGATGGATTCGGCACTGTGGCGAGGCGCGCATCTTCGTCAAGGTCCGCGGCCTTGGCAAGATGCGCAACGACGCCACAGGGTCGAAGACGCGATTTCATGTGTCGCATAGTGTGCAACACCACACTAGGATGCACGCATGTCCGCAACCGCCCAGCACATCGACCAGGCGCGCCAGCTACTGGGCCAGGTGCCCTGGTTTCAGGCGTTGCCGGAAGTCGCACGCGACGCCCTGCTTGCCGGTTGCGAGGCGCAGGAGCTGCTCGGCGGCAGCGTGCTGTTTTTTGAAGGCGAAACTTCGGACTCGGCCTATCTGGTACTGAGCGGTTGCCTCGGCGCTTTCCGTCGTGACGAACGCGGCCCGCACCTGGTCGGCCAGATCGTCATGGGCGAGACCGTTGGCGAACTCGGCGTGCTCACCCAGCGACCGCGCAACGCCAGCGTGCGCGCGCTCCGCGACAGCGAGGTGCTGCGCCTGCCGGCCGCGCATCTTGAGGCCGTCGGCGCACAGTATCCGCAGGCCCTGGTCGGCCTCTCGCGACTCGCGCTGCGCCGCGCAACCGAACCGCGCGCCCAGCAGTATCACGATGCCACGCCGCGCACGATCGCCCTGCTCGCGCAATCGATCGGTGTCGATCTGATCGGTTTTGCGCAGTCGCTATCGACCGCGCTGTCGCGCTTCGGCAGCGTGCAACTGCTCGATGCGCGCCATGCCGGCTGGCCCTCGGCGCAGTATCTGGCGGTCGAGTCGGAATCGCGCTTCGTAATCTATGTCGCTGACGGCAACGATCCCCAATGGCGCAGTCAATGCCGACGCCAGGCCGATGCCTGGCTGCTGGTCGCTCGTGCCGCCGAGCAGCCTGCGCACGGCGCCGAGATCCTGGTCGCGCATGAAGCCAGCGTGGTTCCGCCGCCCGAGCATCTGATCCTGCTGCACGATGAAAAGCCGCGTCTCGGTGCCGGCCGGCGCTGGCATGGTCTGCGCGAACACGCGCATCTGCATCATGTCCGCCACAGCGCAGATATCGCGCGGCTGTGTCGACTGCTGTGCGGACAAAGTCTCGGTCTGGTGCTCAGCGGAGGCGGTGCACGTGGCTTCGCGCACATCGGCGTGATCAAGGCATTGCGCGAAGCCGGCTTCGAGATCGACTCGGTCGGTGGCACCTCGATCGGCGGTGTGATCGGCGCCGGCATTGCCGCCGACTGGTCGGTCGAAGAAATGACCGAGGTGTTTCGGCGTTGTTTCTACGACACCAATCCATTGTCGGATTACACCCTTCCGTTTATCTCCCTGGTCTCCGGACGCAAGGCCTCGCGGCTATTGCAGGAGGCATTCGGCTCGCGCGATATCGAAGACCTGCCCTTGCCGTATTTCTGCGTCTCGTCCAACCTGACCACGGGTACAGCCGCAGTGCATCGACAGGGACCGCTGTGGGAGTGGCTGCGCGCCTCGATTGCGATACCCGGCATCCTGCCGCCTGTATTGAAGAATGGTCAGGTCTTTGTCGACGGCGGTGTCATCAATAATCTGCCGGTCGACGTGATGCGCAAGTATCATCAGGGCGAAGTGATCGCGGTGGATATCGGCGGCAACTATGTGCTGAAATCGGCGATCGAGGAGATCGATCTGCCACCGTTCTGGCAACTCGCCACCGAGTGGTTCCGCAAGCGCAGACGGCCGAAACTTTCTCAAATCCTGCTCCGTGCCGGCATGGTCAATTCCGGCGCCGCCGCCCTCGAAGCCCGCGAACTGTCCACCCTGCTGCTGACCCCACCGCTCGACGATATCGACCTGCTCGAATGGAAAGCTTTCTACCGCGCGATCGATCGCGGCTACCAGCACACCCTGCGCATCGTCGGCGGTCGCCGCGACGCGTTGAGTGAGGCGGCGAGCCTGTTGTAGCGGAACGGTATTGGCGGATCGGACGCGCGAACGAACTGCTCGCCCGGAAATTTGTTGGTGCGCTATTCGACGAAATGGCTGTACCAAATCAGAACGCCGCCCTCGGGTGGCTTTTTTTGATTCTCTGAGCCTTCGGAGCTCCTGCCTGTTCTTGGCTCCTCTGTGGGGCCGCTATGGTGAGTTCTAGTCGGTTTGTAGTAAAGAAAGGAGCGGGATAGGTATGCGCGCCGAGGCCCGCGGCTGCGGGCCCCGTTCTTGCTGTCATTGCGATGTGGTGATGCTCCAGATGTCGCTGATACCGCCGATGGTCACGGTGCCGTCGACACGGGTGTTTGGCAGAGCCGATGAGGTCATGCGCAGGCGGATCTGATCTCCTGCCACGACGGAGCCGGGCGCAGCAGTGAATTTCGCTCCGTTCTTCGAATAGGCGAGGTCGGCCCCGGTCAGAGTGATGGCCACGGGCACATTGATGCCGGTCATCGTGATCGTGTTCGAGATGGTCGAGCGGTTGCGGCGGGCGCCCACCACGTCGGCAAAACTGTAACTTGCTGGCGTGCTGTCGGTGGATCCGGTGGTCGCCGTGAACGTGTCGGAGACCCCGGAGATGGTCAGGGTCGCACTGGCGGGCGTGTTCGCGGTCGATGCCGTGGTCAGCTGCACTCGGACCTGGTCGCCGGTGTTGATGCTGCCGTCCGCGGTCGTGAACGATCCGCCGTTGATGCTGTAGCTGCCGCCGCTGATTGTGATCGACGACGACGCATTGGTGCCCATCGCGGCGACCGGCGCGGATGTGGCCAGGACGTTTGTGGCCAGACCAGTCTGATCGACAAAACTGAAGGCGTTGGGCGTCGTATCCATCGGCTCCGTCGTCGACGTGAAGCTGGCGGTTACGTTACCTATCGTCAGGGTGCTCTGGGTTGCGGTCGAAAAGGCGGCTGCGCTGGTGTGGCGAAGTTCGACGATGGCGCCGTTGGTGACCGTGCCGGCCACGCTGGTAAAGTCACCCCCGTTGATCCGGTACGCACCACCCGCCACGGAAATGGCGGTCGCGTCATTGATGCCCGCGACCGTGATCGCGTTCGAAATTTGGACTCTCGCGCGCGGGACATTCACTGCGTCGGTGAAGGCAAAGCTGTCCGGCGTGACGTCTTGTGTTTCGCTTACCGAGGTGAAGGTGACGTCCTGATTGCCGATGCGCAATTGTGAGGTAGAGGTCGACGCAAAGCCCGGTGCCGAGTAGTGGCGTACTGTCAGCGACTCTCCCGGATACACGGTACGAATGCCCCAGCTTAGCCCGCCGTCGGTGCTGACATCTCCGTTGAAAATGTAGATGCCGATGGGCGTATCGAAGCCGGTGACCGCAATCGTTTCCGATGCCACCAGTACGTGTCTCGGCACGTTTGTTCGAGTCGCGAACATGATCGGATCGGGCTCGCCATCGGCTACGACGATGTCCTGCATGGATTGCTGACTCTCGGGAAAGTACGAGGTTTCAAACTGGCCGGCGACCAGCCGATTGCGCAAGGTCAGCGGCGACTGGGCGGGCGCCCGCAGACCGAGGCGAACCGGCAGCGCATTCTCGCCAGCAGCAAGAGCGGGTGTGGTGCAGACAATCGTCTGGGCAGCGCTGCAGTTCCAGCCGGGCTGAGCCTCAAGTTGTTCCACGACCAGGGCATCATCCAGATCGATCTCGACCCGCGCGCCGGTGACCAGCCCGATCTCTGCTCGAGTGCCAGCCTCTGACAGGTTCCAGGCGCGCGGCTGATAGTCGAACAGGGTTCCCGGTGCGACCACCTCTATGTTGTTGTCAGCGCTCAGCTGGAACATGACGTTCGGCGGACCGCCGAAGCGTCCGACACGCAGCGTGCGCATCGGCAGCCACTCCTGTCCGGTGTGCCAGGCCAGCACCGGATCACCGTCGAGGTCTACCGCCATCGCCTGCAGGACGGCGTTGTCCGGGATCAGATCGTCGAGCACGAGGAGCTCGTCCTGTTGCTGACCCTGGTCATCAAAGCGTGCCAAGACGTTGCGGGTGCGACCGGGGGATTCCGTGTGCTGCCAGCCCAGCAGGAAGGAACCATCGTGGGTCAGCCCGAGCCGGATCGGTACCTGCTCGTCCGGCGACTGGGGTGGGTTGAATCCCTGCATCGTGACAAGCGGCTGCAGCGATACATCGAACGGCTGGTGGAAGATCGAACCATCGCTGGACAGCCAGACGACGCGCACCCTCCCTTGAAAATCGACATCGGCATCAAACTGGTCGATACCGACCGTGTTTGGAAACGTGACGAGCGTTGCTTCGTCGGTCCACGCCTGCCAGCTCAGCCCGAAGACGCGGGCGCGGATCTGGTCGTCTTCCGCTGTCGAAGTCCGCCACGCGACTGAGACCTCACAGCAATCTCCCAGCATGGCGATCGAATTCACCGGTGCCGCCTGCGCGACGCCATCAACACGATGCTCGTCGAACTGGAAACCGCCGCCGCCATTGAACAACTGTCCGAATACTCCGAAACCACCTTCAACCACCGGGCCAGTCCAGGTAACCAGGACATGGTCAAGGGAGTCCGAGGCGATGGACGGAAGACTCTGGGTTCCCTCCGTCGTCGTGTTCACGGTAACGGCAGGTCCGAGCAACTGACCATCGACGCCCACGCGCACAAGTCGGATTTCTCCGCCATCCTCATTGCTCTGCTGTCTGAATGCGATCGAAGCGATACCTTGCGCGTCGATGGTCGTCACAATCTCGGCGAATACCGTGTCAGGCGCGACGAAGCCGGTCAGGTCGATGGGTGCTCCGATCGTTCCGCCGTCGGCGGCGAATCGTTGCGCCCTCAGGACCGGCATGCCGAACCACTCATCGTTCCACACTGCAATACTGGCGGCGTCCCGACCGGCCGCCAGTGCGACCGCCGGTGCCTGGAGATTATTGCTGCCTTCCCAGAGAATCGATTGCGGCCCCACCGGAGCCGCGAATTGCGCTTGAGCCAGTACAGGCAACGCAGACAGCGCTGCGGCCATGCTTCGTTTGAGCAAAATCATCGTGTACCTCGAGGGATAGGAGTTTGATCTCGTGGAGCCAGTCCACATTACTGAACGCGGAATCCGGCGCAGTTTAGGATCAGACGATCGGCGCGCCAAGGAAGAGGCTAGCGGGCGGTCAGTGTTTCCATCTGTCGAAAATTTCACACTCTGCGGCGCTTCTCGCCTGGGGACCTGTAATAAAGAGTGCGCGGGTAAGATCGCGGAAGGTTGGGCGCGGTGCGCGCCGACCGCCAGGGCGCTTGACCTTCACCGTTCGGGTAGGGAACGCGCCGCCGCCCCCGATCGACGCCTATGCCGCGCCCCCATTCTCCCCTTGCAACCAGCCGCGGTAGTGGATCACCGTACCGATCAGCGGGAAGGCGGTGGCGACGTCGAACCGGAAGCGGCCTTCGGATTCGGTTTCATTGGCGCTGATGTTTGGCCAGAGCAGGCGTGGTAGCGGGATGCCGAGCGTGCGCCAGGCTATGGGCCGCATGCTGAGGCCTTGCGCATCGGTGTCGAGTGCGAAGCGGATGCGATGCGGGCCGAGTTGTTCGTGGAGCTGGCCATCGATGCAGCGCAGTCGGCTGTTGAAGCGATGCCCGCCGAAATCACGGTGCCAGGTTTCACCGTGCGCGTCCGCGTCGATGCGCACTTCGACCGGACAACGATAGCTGCGCGTGGGGAAACCGGTGAGCCGGGCGATCAAACGGGCAATGGGATTGTGCGCGGCGATGACTTCGGCTTCGCCGCGGAAGACCGCGCTCCGTTGCAGACCATGCAGCGCACGCAGGCTTGCGGGCAGCGCGTCGAACGCGGGACCGAGCACCTGTTGATACAACGAAACTGATGACGACGCGTTCATGAGGCCGGCCCGGTAGCGAAGCGGACGCTCCGTTGCGCCAGAGTGTGCGCGAACTCGGTCAACGGAACCAGCCCGATGCAGGGCAGGGCGCCGCGCGTATCTAGCCGCCCTTCGATCAGCATGCGCACGATGGATACGGCGGCGGCGGTGGGTACATAGGGTCCATCGCCGCGTTCGGCGATCAACTGCCATTCGATCGCCAGCGGCGCCCCATCCGCGCCCCTACCGCGCATCGTCACGTGCATCGCGCCGCAGTCGCTGCCCGCGTCGATCCAGCGCTCGCTCACTCGACGAGCCCAGTCGGCATAGGGTGTCAGCGAGCGCAAAACGCGCAGACGCACCAGCAGTCCGCCCAGCCAGGTACCGAAATGCATGCGGTGCAGCTCGAGACCGGCGCGCATCTGCAGACTGCGCAGACCCGGATAGCGCGCCGGCAGCAGTAGCGGATCGGGTACAGCACAGTAAGCCAGCCAGCGCGCACCGACCGGCGCGGCATAGCGATGCCGACGCAGGCTGCTCCAACCGGCACGCGTCTGCGCCTGACCATCGACAAATTGGATATGCGGCTTGCCCACCGTTGAAAGCACCGATCGTACGGTCGCAACGCCGCGTTCGGCGCGGTTGCCGGGGGTGATGCCGATGTCGATGTGCTGCAGTTCATCGAACATTGGACGATGCGCATCGATGACGGCTGCACTCAGCGCCGGCACCGTGCTGGCGCCACTGGTGATCAGCACGCCGGCGGCGCGCGCCTCGGCGTCCAGCGCCTGGATACCGGCCACGTAGTCGGCGGCATCGGCGAGATCGATGTAGTGGAAGCCCTGCGCGATCGCCAGTCGCGGCAGGCTGTAATCGCGCAGCTGGAACGGACCGCAGGTGTCGATCAGTACGTCGGGTCTGGCGCGGATCAGGATCTGCTGCGCATCTGCAGCATCAAGGTCAAGACACAGAGTTTCGATCGAGACGGCTTTGCCCAATCGCTGTGCCAATGCATTCAGTGCAGACTGATTGCGGCCGGCGATGATCAGCCGCGCACCGGTGACCGCTGTCAGCAGTTCGGCCAGCCGTTGTCCGAACATGCCGGTGGCGCCGAGCAGTAGCACGCGCATCGCGCGGCGATCGATCATGGCTACGCTGTTTCCGATTTCGTTTAAGGGGTGCACACCCGGTCGTCGTGCTACGCCGAACCGGATCGCTAGGGCTTGCCGTGATGGCAGGGCCCTGGCGGGTGGAGGCTGCGCAAGCGTAGCGCCTGTGCATGTGCGCTTTGTGTGATCAGAACCAATCAGCCCAGTTCCACCACCAGGCCTTGGGTTGGCGCGGCAACTGCGACCATCCGTGATTGATCGCGACGATATCGCCAGCGATCCACGCTTTTCGGTGTTGTTCACTCGCTGCCAATTTTTGAGTGCGCATCAGGCGCGGATACAGCGCGGTGCGTGCCAGTTGCGGATAGCGAGTGAGTACGCTGAGCAAGCTGAAGCCATCTTCATCGCTGGCGCGTTCGGCCATGCTGGTTGCGAGGCGGTCGACCGCGATGGATTGTGCGCCTGCACGATGCAGGGTTTCATCAAGCGCCGTTGCTGCCTCACGGAAGTTCTTGTCCGCCTCAGGTCGCAGGGGTGTATGGGTACGATCTGCTTCAAAGCGCATCTCGTAGCCCGCCGGCACCAGAACCTGCTGCGTGCCGATGCCGTAGCTGATCCAACCTGTGCGCACGAGGACACGACCACGGCCGTCATCCTGCTTCCAAAGATCGAAATCACAGCCAAGGTCGATCAACTCGGCGTCGCCGCTGCTGATACCGAACCATCCGGGCGGTGCCCATATGCGTGCGCGCAGGTGGCCGTGCTCAAGTCGAATGCGGTGGAAGCCGCGGCGCGTCTCAATCAGACTCAGGCTCGACCCTGCCGAGAGGGCAATCCGGCCAATCCGGGCGACTTCGATATCGAGTTGCTGATCGCTGGCGGTGCTTAGCCACTCACCGGGTTCGATGTGTGCCGGTGCTGCTTCGCCGCCGCGCACGGTCCAAGCCTGGCCTTCCTGCCAGTCGAAACGCCAACCAAGGTACACGCCGAGCAGCACACTCGCGACCAGCGCCGCGGCGCTGGCGATCAGGACGCGGCGCGGGCGTCGCGGTCGCGGCGCGCGGATCTGGGCTTCCGGGACACGCTGCTGCAAGCCACGTGCCTCGGCGGAGTAAGGTGCCAGTAGCTGCTCCAGACGCCGCAGACCGTCGTCGCCTGGCTGCTGCGGGTTCCACAGCGGATCGTTGATTTCGTTCACGAGTAGGCTCCATCGCGCAGCGGGTCTTGTTGCAATCCCAGTCGCTCGCGTAGTTTGGCCATGCCACGATGGAGATTGACCCGCACCGAGTCGGCGCCGAGACCGGTGAGTTCGGCGATTTCCGGCCCGCTCAGGCCTTCGACCAGGCGCAGGGTGAGGGTCTCCCGGTAGGCCTCGGGCAACGTCGCCAAGGCCTGCAAAATGCGTTCGGCATCGCTGCGGTCTTCGGGCGAGCTTTGCGGATCGACCGGATCGATCCACGCATCCCAGGCCTGCTCTGCGCGCGCCTCGCGTGGCTTGATGCGGCGCGCAATGGTTGCGATCCAGGGTCCAAATTTTGCTGCGTCATGCAACTGGTTCAACTCGGCAAAGGCTTTGGCGAAGCAGTCCTGACTCAGTTCATCGGCCAGCGCCGGGCGAAAGCGGCCGAGCAGGATGCCGTGCACCAGGGGCAGAAAACGCCGGTAGAGCGCAGCGTACGCAGACTGCGCGCCCTGGCGCGCAGCCCTGGTCAGGGCGGCGATGTCCAGGTGCGCACGCGTTTCGATTTCGCTGGTCAAAGCTGGCGGTTCCCGATCGTCAAGCACAAGAGTGGGCTCAGGCACAGAGTGTTAACAGGGCTCGCCCGGTTAACAGTATCGCGCCGCGCGCCCTCTCTTGGCAGGACATGACGGAGGATGAGCCGATGCGAACGATTCTGATGGTGCTGTTGCTGTTGTGCCTGTCGACTGCGCACGCCGAGGACGGCCCACCGCTATGGGATGGGCTGCCCGCGGTCGACGCTGATCATCTGCTTGGACCCTATGCCGGTCGGCAGATCTGCCCGATGTGTCGGCACGGCTACGATGCGGGCATCCTGGTCTTTCTGCGCTCGGATGTGGCGGTTTCCGATGTGCGTCGGCTGGCAACGGAACTGCGGGCAGTCAACAACGCAGTCGATGATCCGCGCTTTCGGGTTTTTGTGCTGGTCACCGGGGCAACTCCGTCTGCGGCTTTGCTTGAAGTCCTGCACGGCACGGGCAGCAGCTGGAATGTTGCGCATCTTCCAGTAGCAGCGCGTGATCAAGCGTCGCGTGATTTCGCGCTGGCGCTGGCTCAGCGCAGCTACGCCCTGGTCTTTGCACAGCGTCGTCTGCTGTGGCGATTCGATCCGCTGGCGCTACCGGCATCGAAGACCACGGGCGTTCTCGCGCACGCCGAGTATGCCATGCAGTTTCTGCGCGCCAGCTATCCCGAAACAGGGTCCGGCGGCGCGCCGGACACGCCGAAGGGGCAACTGTGGACGGCACCGACCCAACTTGCATCGCGCCTGAGTTTTGGCGTCGGTGGCGATGCAACGATCTGCTTCAATGATCAGGACGGTGATCGCCCAGGCGCTGCTGGCCTGATATCCATGGCACTGGCCGGCGCGCCGGATCGACTTCGCTGGGCGCGCAGCGATTCCGAGGGTTGCGTGGCGGTACAGGGCATCGCGGCTGGAAAAGAAGTCCATGTCGAGTTGCACCGGGTTCTGCAGCCAACAGGGCGCGCGCACTTCAGGCTGACCCAGGCCGCGCGCCTGGTCGTGCCGCTGGATGTTGCCCCTGCTGCGTCCGGTGTCAGCGGACATGAGGGGGTGGTGGGATTGCCCTGTGAGGGCTGCGAGGCCGTGTTCAATGGCCTGCCAGATCAGTTCGTCCACTCGGCGCGCATCGCTCCGACAAGCGAGCCAGGTGAGCCACTGCACCTGCAGGGTACGGTGCGTGACAGCAAGGGATTAGCGCAAGCAGGTGTGGTGATTTACGCCTATCAAACGGATCGCAAGGGTCGCTATCCGCGCGACCTTGCAGTCAGTGGCAGCGCATTGCGCCACGGCCGATTGCGCGCCTGGGTCATCAGCGACGCCGATGGGGGTTATGCGTTCGACAGTATTCGTCCCGGCAGCTATCCGTTCGGCCGCGAACCCCAGCACATCCACATGCAGGTGATCGAACCGGGTCGCTGCACCTATTACCTTGGCGATGTGCTGTTCGACGACGATCCCCATCTCACTGCGGCGCACCGAGAGCCGCGGCACCAGTTACGCGGCGGCAGCGGTGTGGTGCATCCGCAGAAGTCGGCCGACGGTACCTGGCAAGCGCACCGCGATATCACCCTCGGCGCGAATGTGCCGGGCTATGTGGACTGCGGCAGGTAGTGGAGCGTCGCACACATGTGGGCGTATCCGCTCTCCACAGCGGTATCTATGGTCTGCGCTACTTGCCGATACAGAACGAACTGAATATCGCCCCGAGCAGATCATCGCTACGGTACTCGCCGGTGAGCTTGGCGAGCTCCTGCTGGGCGAGGCGGAGTTCTTCGGCGGCGAGTTCACCGGCGCGGTTGCGGACCAGTTGCTGCTCGGCTTGTTGCAGGTGCTCGGCGACCTGTTGCAATGCAAGCACGTGACGGGTGCGCGCGGAATAGGCGCCCTCGCTGCCATCACCATGGCCGGCAAGTTGTCGCAACTGATGCCGCAGCGTATCCAGCCCGGCCCCGGTCAGCGCGGAAATGTCCAGGTGGATCTCGGACGGATGCTCTGCGTGCACTGTTGCCGGTTGTGTTGGGGCGTGCGCGCCACGCAGATCACTCTTGTTGTGCAGCACCAGTCGACGCGCGCGCTCCGGCGCTTCGGCACGCAGGGCCGGGAGTTGATCCTCGTCTTCGGGGGCGAGCACGATCAGGGCCAGATCGGCGCGTTCGATTTCGGCACGGGCGCGACGCACGCCTTCCTGTTCGATGCTGTCCTCGCTATCGCGCAGACCTGCGGTATCGACCAGGGTGAGGGCAACGCCGTCAACATCGATGTGTTCGCGCAACAGGTCACGCGTGGTGCCCGGTTGTGCGGTGACGATGGCGCGATCGCTGCGGGCGAGCGCATTGAGCACGCTCGACTTGCCGGCATTGGGGCGGCCAATCAGTACCGTGTGCAGGCCATCGCGCAGGCGTTGGCCACGACGCGCGCCAGCGAGCAAATCGGCGAGATGGGTGCGTAGGCTGGCGATATCGGACATCAGCCGATGATCGGCAAGAAAATCGATTTCTTCCTCCGGAAAATCGATTGCTGCCTCGATATACATGCGGAGCATTTCCAGTCGCTTCTGCAGGGCCTGCACTTCCTGGGAGAAAGCGCCGTCCAGCGAGCGCAGAGCGGCCCGCGCCTGCGCCTCGGATTGACTGGCAATCAGGTCGGCGATCGCCTCGGCCTGGGCCAGATCGATCTTGCCATTGAGAAAGGCGCGCTCACTGAATTCGCCGGCGCGCGCGCTGCGCGCGCCAAGCTCAACACAGCGGCGCAGCAGTCGATTGAGCACCACCATCGCGCCATGCGCTTGCAGCTCGACGACGTCTTCGCCGGTGTAGGAATGAGGCGCGGGGAAATACAGCGCGACACCGTGGTCGATCGCCTCGCCATAGCCATCGCGAAAGCGCACGAACTGGGCCAGGCGCGGTTGCAGTCGGCGCTGACCCAGTCGCCAGCCGATCTGGCGTGCTGCCGGACCGGAGAGCCGCACGATGCCGATGCCGCCTGCACCTGCTGGCGTTGCAATGGCGACGATGGTATCGCTGCTTTCACTCATCGTCTGCTTCCTCTGGCGCACCCGCGACAGGGACTGCGGATCACTCTACCGGGCGATCCGCAGTCTGCCATCAAGTGCTCGGCTTGGGCTTGTTCATGGCCTGGCGGGTGATCCACCACTGCTGCAGGATGCCGAGCGCGCCGTTGACGGTCCAGTACAGCACCAGGCCGGCCGGGAAAAAGATCATGATCACCGAGAACGCCAAAGGCATGTACTGCAGAATCTTCTGTTGCATCGGATCCATGCCGGCCGGCGGCGGCGTCATTTTCTGGGTCAGCCACATCGTCAGCGCATTGAGAACGGGCAAGACAAAGTACGGATCGTGCGCGGTCAGGTTGGTCAGCCAGCCCATGAAGGGCGCGTGCCGCATTTCGACGCTTTCGATCAACACCCAGTACAGGGCGATGAACAGGAACATCTGCGGGATCATCGGCAGGCAGCCGCCCGCCGGATTGATCTTCTCCTTCTGGTACAGCTCCATCATCGCCTGGTTGTATTTCTGCTTGTCGTCGCCGTAGCGCTGCTTGAGCGCTTCCATACGCGGCTGCACCATGCGCAGTTTTGCCATCGAGCGATACTGTGCCGCGGCCAACGGATACAGCAGCAATTTCAGCAATACCGTGGTCAGGATGATTGCCCAGCCCCAGTTACCGGTGAGTTTGTGCAGCGGGTTGAGCACATAACGAAACAGCGGTTCGGCAAACAGCCGCACCAGGCCGTAGTCGAGCGCGAGGCCGAGACCCGGCGCGATGTCATTGAGTTTTGACTGCTGCTTGGGCCCGAGATAGAGCCGTGACTCTGTGCTCATGCTCTGGCCTGGCGGCACGTTGAATGCGGGTTCTGCCTGGCGTAGCAGATAGCGCGGATTGACTTCAGTACCGACCACGGCCGTGGTGTAGGTGACTTTGTCTTGTGCCGTGGGAATCCAGGCGACTAAAAAGTAGTGCTGAAGCATCGCCGCCCAGCCGCCGCTGATATCGCGCTTCAACGGCTCATCCTTGAAGTCATCGAACGCAAGTTTCTCGAATTTCTCTTCCGGGCTGTACCAGGCGGCGCCAACAAAACTGAACTGCTGCGGATCAGTGATCGAGAAGCCGCCTTTTTTCGGTGGCGGCGGGCCGCGCTGGATCTGATGGTAGGCGTTTCCGGTCCACGGTCCGGTTCCGTCATTGCGCACGGTCTGGCGTTGCCGGATCACATAGTCGCCGCGGTGGAACAGAAAGATTTTTTCGACCTGGATACCGCTGGGATCTGTCCAGGTTAACGGGACTTCCAGCTGATCGCTGCCGGCCTCCAGTGCGTAGTGGGTGCGCGCAGCGGTGAACACCGCGCGATGCGTCGGCGCAGCGGAACCACTGGAGGTAAGCCCGGACTGCACGATGAACCAGCTGGCCGGATTGTCATCCAGCAGCCGCACCACGGGCTGCGGCTGCCCGGCTTCCTTGGGATAGCGCTTCAGATCCGCGCTGAGGATGCTGCCGCCCCGCGTATCGATGCGCAGCGAAAGGAGATCGGTCTCGACTTCAATGATGGCGGCGGGCGCCTGCGTCTCGGCCGCCGGTTCGACTGCAGCAGGTACGCCGGCAACGGACTCGGGATCGAGTTCCCGTGCGGCGGTCGGCAGGTCGTCCGCGTAGGGGTCCGCGTCGCCGCCCGCGTTGCGCTCTGTCGCCACGGTCTGCGCTGTCTGCAAGCGCGGGGCATGATAATCGTTCTGCCAAGCTTGCCACAGCAGATAGCCGACAGCGAAGAGCGCCATCCACAGAAACAAGCGCGTGTTATTCATGAGTTTGGAGAACCTGAGTAGTGGATGGACGCCTCATGGCTTGCTGGCGTCGGCGGGGGAATCCGGCATTCTGACCGCGTCAGCTGGCAGCTTCAATGCAGCAGCGCGACTGAGTATTCGCGCGATGTCTTGACGGAGCGTGAGATTGTTGGCGCCGACGATGGCACCGCGGGCGAGGATGACCAGATGGATCGCAGGCAATTGCGCTCGGGTCTGCCGGAAAGCCTCGCGCAGCAAGCGTTTGATCCGGTTGCGATCATGGGCGAATTTGACCACGCGCTTGGGCACGGTGATGCCGAGTCGGGCCGCGTCGCCCTGCGCCGGTGTGACCAGCACCCTGAAAAAGCTCGAGCCGGCACTTTGGCCGGCTCGAAAGACTTCGTCGAACGCTACTCGATTCAACAACCGTGCGGAGCGCGGAAAGCGATTTCCGCCCACGGCCGGAGCGGTCGCTACGGAATCAGATTGGTACGGCCCTTGGCGCGGCGCGCATTGAGAATCTTGCGTCCGTTCTTGGTGGCCATACGGGCGCGGAAACCGTGGTCACGGGCGCGCTTGAGATTGCTGGGTTGGAAGGTGCGCTTCATGGCGGCAGCCTCTACTCACATGGATGAAAGGGTCGGCAAGAATACGGGGGGATTGTGATTGCGTCAAGTCAAAACAGGCGCTTAGGCTTGAGCGCGGTGCCCAAGCGCGACTTTTGTCCACAGGGACGGTCGTTTGGGACGGGTTATCCACAGCCTGCTAGACTGCGCGGCCGATGTCCTGCGCGAGCCCACCGAATATGCAAAGCCTCTGGGATCGCTGCGTTTCCCGCCTGGAATCGGAATTCAGTGAGCAGGACATCCTGACTTGGCTGCGTCCCCTGCAGGTCCAGGAGAGCAATGGTTTGCTGCGTCTGCTGGCACCCAACGGCTTTGTGCTCGATGTGGTGCGTGAGCGCTTCCAGCAGCGCATCGAGGCCGTAGCGGGCCACTTGTACGGCGCGCCCCTGGAGATTCGCTTCGAGGTGGGTTCGTTGTCGCGGCCGGCCCCCGAGGCGCGACCAGCACCCGCACCGGCGATCGCACCGGTCGACCTCGAGTTCGAAGGTAATCTCGATCCGCATTACACCTTTCACAATTTTGTCGAGGGCAAATCGAACCAGTTGGGTCGCGCTGCCGCGTTCCAGGTCGCGATGAACCCCGGTCGGCGCGAGTCAAATCCGCTGCTGCTCTACGGAGGTACCGGGCTCGGCAAGACCCATCTGATGTATGCCGCCGGCAATTTGATGAAGCAGAATATCCCCGGCTTCCGAGTGCTGTATCAGCGCTCCGAGCAATTTTTCAGTGCGATGATCAAGGCCTTGAATGCCAAGAACATGGACGATTTCAAGAACCGATACCGCTCGGTCGATGCCCTGCTGATCGACGATATCCAGTTTTTCGCCGGCAAGGACCGAACCCAGGAAGAGTTCTTCCACACTTTCAACGCGCTGTTCGAGTCCAATCAGCAGATCATCCTGACCTGCGATCGCTATCCGAAGGAAGTCGAGAACATGGAGCCGCGCCTGACCTCGCGGCTGGGCTGGGGATTGCCGGTGGCAATCGAGCCGCCCGACTTCGAAACCCGGGCTGCGATCCTGTTGCGCAAGGCCGAATTGAAGGGACTGGCCCTGCCCGAGGAGGTCGCTTTCATGCTGGCCAAGCGCATGCGCTCGCATGTCCGCGATCTTGAAGGTGCACTCAATACCCTGGCGGCACGCGCGCACTTTACCGGCCGCGCGATCACCATCGAGTTCGCCCAAGAGGCGCTGCGCGATCTGCTGACGGTGCAGGAACGCACCCTGAGCATCCCGAATATCCAGAAGGTGGCTGCGGACTACTACCAGTTGCGGGTCTCCGACCTGCTCTCCAAGCGGCGTACCCGCCAATTGGCGCGGGCGCGCCAGATGGCGATGGCGCTGTGCAAGGAGCTGACCAGCCATTCACTACCCGAGATTGGCGACAGCTTTGGGGGCAGGGACCACACCACGATCCTGCACGGCTGCCGGCTGATTGCCGAGCTCCGACAAACCGATGGGAAATTGCGGGAGGACTGGGAAAAACTGATGCGCTCCCTGTCCGGTTAGGCCACTTTGCGCTTGAAATTGGGGATAGCCTGTGGACAAGTTGTGTGAACAGGGTTATCCACAAATGCTCCACAACCGCCAGGGCGGCTTTCCCACAACATTCGGATGTCCGCAAACCCTGATGGTACAAGGCTTCGAGCATGATCCTTGAAGTTATCCCCATCCTTCATCATCATCAACATCCTTATTTAAATAAAAGAGAAGCGCCCCGTTTTGGTGCGGGACGCGTTCCAGCCACAGCAGACCAGACCAGGACCCCCGGACGCTCCGTTGGTCGTTGGCCTGGTCCCAGTCGAGAGCGAGCCGATATGAAATTCAGCATCCAGCGAGAAGCCCTGCTGCGACCTTTGACCCAAGTGGTCGGCGTGGTCGAGCGACGACAGACCCTTGCGGTACTGGCCAATGTGCTGGTTGTGGTCGAGAACGGCAGCGTGGGTCTGACCGGCAGCGATCTTGAGGTCGAGATGTTTGCCCGCTGCACGGCGGAGCACACGGATGATGGCGAGATCACCCTGCCTGCCCGCAAGCTGTTCGATATCGTGCGCGCCTTGCCCGATGGCAGTCGTATCGATGTCAGCCAGGCGGGCGACCGGGTTACCCTGAAAGCGGGTCGCAGCAAATTCACGCTGTCGACGCTGCCGGCGAGCGAATTTCCGACCGTTGACGATATCGACGTAGTCGAACGGGTGACGCTCTCGGAAGCGACCTTGAAGGAATTGATCGACCGCACCGGGTTTGCGATGGCGCACCAGGACGTCCGCTATTACCTCAATGGTCTGCTGTTCGATCTGCGCGAGGGGGTGTTGCGTTGTGTTGCGACCGATGGTCACCGACTGGCACTCTGCGAGACCCCGATTGATTTGTCGGTCAAGGCCCGCAAGCAGATCATCATTCCGCGCAAGGGCGTGCTGGAATTGCAGCGCCTGCTGGATACCGGTGAAGGGACGGTCGAGATCGAATTCGGCAAGAACCATGTCCGGGTCCGCCGCAACGATTTCATTTTCACGTCCAAGTTGATCGATGGCCGATTCCCGGATTACGAGGCGGTGATTCCGATTGGCGCGGACAAGACCGTGGTGTTGTCCCGTGACGAACTGAAGGCTGCACTGACCCGGGCGGCGATCCTGTCCAATGAGAAGTACCGCGGCGTGAAGCTGGATGTCTCGGTCAACCGGTTGCAGATCATTGCGCACAATCCCGAGCAGGAAGAAGCGACCGAAGAAGTGGAGGCCGATACCGTGGTCGATGGCTTGTCGGTAGGTTTCAATGTGAACTATGTGATGGATGCATTGAGCGCGCTGCGCGGATTGCAGGTGATGCTCTGCCTGCGCGACAGCAATTCCAGTTGCCTGATCCGCGACGCCGAGAACGACCGATCGCGTCATGTGATCATGCCGCTGCGGCTGTGACCCGCAGCTTGCCCGCTATCCGCAATTGGCCCCGGCTCGTCCGGGGCTTGTCGTTTCTGGCGCCTCGGCCTGGGCTTTGCTTTTATCCCAAGCAGGTCGAGCATGCGCATTGATCGACTGCAGATCTGGAATCTGCGGGTTCTGTCCGAAGTTCAATTGCGACTCTTCCCCGGCCTCAATTTCCTGGTCGGCGCGAATGGCGCCGGTAAGACCTCGGTGCTTGAGGCGGTTCATTTGCTCAGCTACGGCCGCAGCTTTCGCGCCGGCGGCCGCGATGCTCTGATCCGGCGCGGCGCCGAGGCCGCGCGCGTGTTTGCGGAACTCTGCGACGATTCCGGGATACGGACGCGATTGGGCATCGAACGCAGTGGGCAGTCCTGGCGGGGCCGGGTGGATGATTCGGACGTGGCCCAGCTGCCGGAATTGTTCCGGCGTTGCGCCGTGGGCTGTTTTGAACCGGGGTCGCATGAACTGATCTCGGGGACGGCGGAATTGCGTCGGGGACTGTTGGACTGGGGTGTGTTCCACGTGGAACCAGATTTTCTGCAGGCGTGGCGCCGTTATCAGCGCGCGTTAAAGCAACGCAACAGCCTGATCCGCGACCAGGCGCCGGACGACTGGTTTCCGCCCTGGGAGCGCGAGATGGCGGAGGCGGCTGTTGTGGTGGACCGCATGCGTCAGGAATACGCTCGAGTCTTGGCAGCTGCGGTGCAACAGACCTGTTCGCAGCTGCTGCAGGAGTTCAGCGGCACGCGATTTGAGCTTGCCAGTGGCTGGCGAACGGATCCACCCCCGGACACCGAGTCAGCGCTCACTCGACTGGCCGAGGAGCGGGGCAGGGACCGGCTTCGCGGTTTCAGTCGCCGTGGCCCGCACCGGGCTGATTGGAGCCTGGCCTTCGACCAGATTCCCCGGCGCGAGCACCTGTCGCGGGGTCAGGAAAAACTCTGCGCCCTCGCCATGGTGCTTGCCCAGTTGGAATGCTTGCAGCAACTCAGCGGGGATTGGCCGATCTTGTTGCTTGATGATCTGGGCAGTGAACTGGACGCGGAGCACCAAGCACGCGTACTCGACTGGCTGCAGCGCCGACCTCTGCAGGTGCTGATTTCTGGGGTGGAATTGCCAGCCGCCCTGGGTGAGCGGCCGTCGTCCGTGTTCCACGTGGAACAAGGCCGGGTGGGGGCTATCGCTGGTATACTTTGAGAGTTGGAGCACTCGGAACGACAGGCACCTGCACAGCGCAACGCGCCCTGCCACCGAAGCCAGCCTGCAGGCCCACGGACCACGTCGCCTCACGCAGACGGCAGGGCCCAGAACGCTCAGAACTCGACATCCATGTCCCGATAGGCACGTTGCCGGAACCCCGCATGACCAATAGCTACAACTCAGACAGTATCAAAGTGCTCAAAGGCCTGGATGCGGTGCGCAAGCGCCCCGGCATGTACATCGGCGATACCGATGATGGCACCGGCCTGCACCACATGGTCTTCGAGGTGGTCGACAACGCCATCGACGAGGCTCTGGCCGGGCATTGCGATACCGTTCTGGTCACCATTCATGCCGAGGGCTCAGTCTCGGTCCTGGACAATGGGCGCGGGATCCCGGTGGGCATGCACGAGGAAGGGCGCTCGACGGCCGAAATCGTCATGACGGTCCTGCACGCAGGCGGCAAGTTTGACGACAACAGCTACAAAGTCTCCGGCGGCCTGCATGGAGTCGGCATCTCCGTGGTCAACGCCTTGTCGGAAACCCTGTGGCTGGATATCTGGCGCGAGGGCTTCCATTACCGTCAGGAATACAAGCTCGGCGACCCGGTATATCCGATCAAACAGATGGAAGCGAGCCAGAAGCGCGGCACCCAGGTGCGCTTTCTGCCAAGCAAGGAGATCTTCACCGATGTCGAGTACCACTACGACATCCTGAGCAAGCGCCTGCGCGAACTGGCTTTTTTGAATTCTGGTGTACGCATCGAATTGCGCGACGAACGCGGCGACGGCAAGTCCGACACCTTCCAGTACGAAGGCGGCATCCGCAGCTTTGTCGAGCATCTTTCTCAACTGCGCACGCCCTTGCACCCCCAGGTCGTCAGTTTCATCGGCACGACCCCCGAGGGCATCGCGGTTGACGTAGCTCTGCAATGGACCGATGCCTACGAAGAGCGGATGTACTGCTTCACCAACAATATCCCGCAAAAGGATGGCGGTACCCATCTTGCGGGCTTTCGCGCCGCGCTGACCCGCACCCTGGGCAACTACATCGAATCGTCCAATCTGCAAAAACAGGCCAAGGTCAGTCTGACCGGCGACGATATGCGCGAGGGCATGATTGCCGTGCTTTCGGTGAAGGTTCCCGACCCCAAGTTCAGTTCGCAGACCAAGGACAAACTGGTCTCGTCCGAAGTGAAGAGTGCGGTCGAAGCCGTCATGGGCGACAAGCTAGGCGACTTCCTGCAGGAAAATCCCCTGGTCGCCCGCGCCATCTGCGAAAAAGTCGTCGATGCCGCCCGTGCCCGCGAGGCAGCCCGCAAGGCACGCGAATTGACGCGGCGCAAGGGCGCCCTGGACATTGCCGGACTGCCCGGCAAGCTGGCCGACTGCCAGGAAAAGGATCCGGCCCTGTCCGAACTGTTCCTGGTCGAGGGCGACTCCGCCGGCGGCTCGGCCAAGCAGGGCCGCAACCGCAAGACCCAGGCGATCCTGCCGCTCAAAGGCAAGATTCTCAATGTCGAACGCGCCCGCTTCGACAAGATGCTGGGCTCGGCCGAGGTCGGCACCCTTATTACCGCGCTTGGCTGTGGCATCGGCAAGGACGAATTTGACGTCAACAAGTTGCGCTACCACCGCATCATCATCATGACCGATGCTGACGTCGACGGCTCACACATCCGGACCCTGCTGCTGACCTTCTTCTACCGCCAGATGCCGGTACTGATCGAGCGCGGCCATGTCTTCATCGGTCTGCCGCCGCTGTACAAACTCAAGCAGGGCAAGCAGGAGATGTACCTGAAGGACAACGAGGCGCTGGCGATGTACCTGATCAGCAATGCCGTCGAGGATGCCGAACTGGTGCCCGCCGAGGGCGTGCCCGCGATCAAGGGTCCCGGATTGGAAAAACTGTTGCGCGACTATCAGCATGCCAAGGATCAGATCGAGCGGCTCAGCGGCCGGGTCGACGAGTTACTGCTCAATGCCATGCTCGATGCCCCCGCGGCCGATGAAACGCTGTTCGGCGATGTGTCGGCGTTTCAAAGCTGGGCGGACGATCTCGCCGCGCGGATCAACAACCGCGGTCTTGGTCGCGCCCAGTACCAGCTGAGGGCGGTCGCCGCGGAAGGCGAACAGGGCGCGCTATTGCGGATCAGCAAGCAGCACCATGGATTGTCCAGCGAGGCGCTGCTCTCGCAGGCCTTCTTCGCCGGCAACGATTACGCGGCTATCCGTGAAATATCAAATCAAATCAATGGTTTAATATCAGAAGGCGGGCGTGTATCGCGAGGCAACCGGAGCACTGAGGTGCGCAATTTCGGTGAAGCCCAGGCCTGGTTGATGGACGAAGCCAAGCGCGGTCGGACCATCCAGCGCTTCAAGGGCCTGGGTGAAATGAATCCCGAACAGCTCTGGGAGACCACGGTCAATCCGGAGACTCGCCGCCTGCTCCAGGTCCGCATCGAGGATGCCGTCGCCGCTGATCAGATCTTCTCGACCCTAATGGGCGATGTGGTCGAACCGCGGCGCGCTTTCATCGAGACCAATGCGCTTCGCGTGAGCAATCTGGACGTTTGACTCGCACGCCGCTCCGCTCTCGGCAGAGCAGGTAGCAGTCACCAAGGCAGCGCAAGCATGCCCAAGGTACTGGCGACTTTCCGCACGTTCCAAATTCCCCGCGATAAGGTCTGATGCAGGCCTGACCAACGCAGACCGGGGCACAGCGACATGCAAGAGCGGAACAAGCGTCGCTGGGTACCCTGGCTGATCCTGGTGGCAGCACCGGCAGCGCAGGCCGCACTCGAAATTGACGGCAAGCCGGACGAAGCCGAGTGGGGAACTGCCCAGACGCTCGGTCCGCTGGTCACCGTACAACCGCTGACCCAGGCCGCCCCGTCGCAGCAGACCGAGGTGCTTTTGCTCAGCACGCCTGAAGGCATCGCCGTGGCTTTTCGCAATAAGCAGGCCTCAATTGTGCCGAGGGTAAAGCCACGCACCCTGCGCGATCGCGGCGGAGAATCCGATCGCGTGAATGTGATGATCGACTTTGATGGCGATGGCAAGCTTGGCTACAACTTCATGGTCTCGCTGTCCGATTCAATCGACGACCTGGTGATCTCCAACGAGACCCAATTCCGACCTGACTGGGACGGCGATTGGCAGCACGCGGTGGATGAGACCGAAGCCGGTTGGTCGGCCGAATTGCTGATCCCCTGGAACATCTCGACCATGCGTGCGGTGCAGGGCGACACCCGCAAAATCGGTATCTATGTCGACCGTGTGCTCGGCAGCAATGGCGAGCGCTACGCCAGTCCAGCGATTCGCTTCACCGAGCAGCGTTTCCTCAGTGCGTTTACTCCGATCGAAATTAGCCAGTACAGCCGATCGACCTTCAATGCCTACCCCTACGTTACCGTCCTATCCGATCAGGTGCGCGAAGACCTCGATACCAAGGCCGGCATCGATGTGCTGTGGAAACCCTCGGGTACTTTCCAATTGACCGCTGCATTGAATCCAGACTTCGGCCAGGTCGAGAGTGACGACCTGGTGGTGAACTTCTCCGCGTTGGAATCATTTTTCTCCGACAAGCGGCCGTTCTTCACCGAGAATCAGGCAATCTTCGAGCTACCCACCGCGCAAGGCGGCAGCCTGATCTACACGCGACGACTCGGTGGGCCCAGCGATGACGGCCAGGGCATCGCGGACATTGACCTCGCGGCCAAGGCGAGCGGCTCGTTTTCCGGGATCAACTACGGTGCCTTTGGGGTACTCGAAGCGGACCACGCCGACGATCTTGGCAGCGCGTTCTATGCGACGCGATTCCTGAAACCCGGTGAGCAATTCACGATCGGCTATGCCGGCACCTATACCGACCGCCCGTTTCTCGATCGCACGGCTTTTGTCCAGATGGTCGATATGCAATGGAATCCGCTGCAGTGGCTACGCCTAAACACCCACGTCATTCAGAGCGAGATCCAGCAAGCGGGTGTGGACAAGACCGGCGAGAGCCTGCGCGCAGCCTTGCAGTTCAATGCGCCCAACGGACTTTCTGGCGAAGTTGCCGGGGCCTACCTCTCCGATGACCTCGATCTCAACGATATGGGTTTCATGCCGCGTAACGCCCTGCGTGTCGGAGCTGTTTCGCTGCGCTATCCCTACAGTGGTTTCGCTGAACACCGAGCCCTGCGCACCGTGCAATTGAGTTCGGATGTGATTGTGCGCAAAACACTCGATGGCGACCATGTGCCGACCCGATTTGTACTTGCTTCCGATCTCGAATACCGCAATGGCGCAAGACAGTACGTCGAGTGGATCCAGGACTCTTCGGGATACGACAATATCGTTTCGCGAGGAAACGGCCTGGTCTTTCGCGAATCGGGAACCAGCCTGTTCGGCAACTACAACACGCCGCGCTGGAAAGACTGGCGGCTGACCGGGTCGATCTGGCACACCAGTGGCGAAATCGATATGGACGCGCATCTGCAACTTGGCGCCGTCGCAACCCACTATTTCTCGGACACACTGGATGTTCGTTTGGGACTGACGCGCACGCACACCCGCGATTCCCTGTTGTGGCAGGGCGACACTCTGTTCGCTCGGGTCGCGCGCGAACAGATGACGAGCACTGCCCAACTCAACTGGTTTCCGGCGCCACGTCATGAACTGCGCGCCAAGATGCAATGGCTGGGCCTGCACTCAGAAACCGCACGCGCCTATCGTCTTCAGAGTGACGGCAGATTGCAGGCCAGCAATGAAGCGATCACACCGTTCGCGATCAACAATATCGGTCTGCAAATCCGCTATCGATTCGAAATTGCGCCGCAGAGCGACTTCTTTGCGGTTTACAGCCGCGGTGGCGACAGCTTCAGTGATCACGAAGATCAGGATCTGAACCAGCTGTTCGATCGTGCCCTGCAATTGCGCGACGCCGATCAAATTGTGCTCAAGCTGCGCTATCGCATCTGAGGTCCGGATTTCAGAACAGCTCAGCCTGCCGGGTGTCCAGACGCGGCGGCCGGAACAGATCCGCGCGCAGGCTGACCTCCTCATTGCGACGCGAGATGCCCAGGCGTTGACAGGCAATCTTGAAGCGACGACTGATCAAATCGGCAAACACACCCTCGCCACGCATGCGCGTGCGGAAATTGGCGTCATAGTCCTTGCCGCCGCGCATCTGCTGGATCAGGCTCATCACGTGTGCGGCGCGCTGCGGCGCGTGCAATTGCAGCCACTCGCGGAACAGCGGCGCCACCTCGTGCGGCAGGCGTACCAGGGTGTAGCTCGCGGTGCGCGCGCCGGCGGCGTGACAGAGTTCCAGGATCGCTTCGAGGTCCTTGTCGGTCAGCATGGGAATCAGCGGCGCGACGAATACACCGACTGGAATCCCGGCCTCGTGAAGGGCGGCGATCGCCTGAATCCGGCGATGAGGCGCCGAGGCGCGCGGTTCGAGCTTGCTCGCCAGGCGATTGTCGAGCGTTGTAACAGAAATGAACACCTGGACCAGGTCGAATGCCGCCGCCTCGCGCAGCAGATCGATATCACGCTCAACCAGCGCATTCTTGGTAATCACCGTGAAGGGATGGCGCGACTCCACCAGCACCTGAAGCAGTCCACGGGTGAGCTGCTGCTTGCGCTC
Source organism: Lysobacterales bacterium (assembly GCA_043738015.1). Lineage (GTDB taxonomy): Bacteria > Pseudomonadota > Gammaproteobacteria > Xanthomonadales > Ahniellaceae > 0-14-3-00-62-12. The sequence continues at coordinate 46,295 of JAYSZM010000199.1, read as the reverse complement.
AATCGGCTGGTAGGGATCGGTATTGGCGCCAAAATTGATTGTTGACGGCTGATAGCCGCGCCGCGCCAATTCGGCGCGCAACAAATCCACGGCATTGGTCTTGGCGTAAAGCTGGGTCTCGAAATCCAGGCCGGCCGAGTGATTCAGATAGGCATGGGTCGGCCGCGCGTAGCAATAGATGCAGCCGTGTTCGCAGCCACGATAGGGATTGATCGATTGATCGAACGGAATATCCGGCGATTGGTTGCGGCTGATGATCGACCGTGCCCGCTCGATGTGCACCACGGTCGGCGGACGGGCGCCGGCCTCGGCGTCGTCGACGAACCAGCCATCATCCTCGGCCTCGAACCGCAGCGATTCAAAACGCCCTTCGTGATTGCTGGCGCTGCCGCGGCCCTTGGTCGCGGTCGGCGCTCCGAGCTTGCTCATGGCTGCACCATCCTCGCAGTATTCTGACGCATCGGGTCGCAGCCATTGCGAACCGATCCGCGGTCAGCGCAGGCCGAGCCGGAAAAAGTCGTCGCAGCTGTGCATGCTTGAGGGCCGCAAGCTACCCTCCACGCTCCACAACACCTGTGCCGAGCAAACGGCGGCCCAGCACGCGGCAACGAGGTCAGCATGTCCGACAATCCGCTGCAGGCGATCTTCGACAAACATCACGGTCGCCTGCTTACCAAATGGCTGCATTATCTTGATGTCTATCATCGGCATCTGCAACGCTTCCGCGGTCAGGCCTGCACCCTGGTCGAGATTGGCGTGTTCCATGGCGGCTCATTGCAGCTCTGGCGCGAGTACCTGGGACCGCAGGCGCGCATCATTGGCGTCGACATCAACCCCGAATGCGCGCGCATCGAGGAGCCCGGCTGTGAAATCCTGATCGGTAGCCAGGCCGACCGCGGCTTCCTGCGTGAAGTCAGGGCGCGTAGTGGCGCTATCGACATCCTGATCGACGACGGCGGCCATCGCATGGATCAGCTGATGATCTGCTTCCAGGAACTGTTCCCCGCGCTCAGCGAGCATGGCGTCTATATCGCTGAAGATCTGCATACCTGCTATTGGCGCGAGTACGGCGGCGGCTTTCGCCACCCGTATTCCTTCATCGAATTCGCCAAGACCCAGATCGATCAGCTCAATGCCAGGCACTCGCGGGATCCCGGCAGCTTCAGCGTCGACGGGTACACCCGCAGCGCTTCCTCAATGCATTTTTACGACTCGATGCTGGTCATCGAAAAGGCGCCCCTGCCGGTGCCCGCACAAATCGCCCGTGGCACGCCGTCCTATCCCGACCCGAACCTGGAACCGATGTACAACTTCAACGAGCGCTATAACGCCCACCTGCAGGAGCAGGAACTCAAACGATAGTCCGCAGCAAGCAATCGGGCTGCGCGAAAACGACTGGGCAGGATTGGCGGCAGGCGGATGTCGCCAAATCGCCGGGATGGTCCGGCGGCCCACCACCACGCGGGCTGCACACGACTATACTGGGCCGACTTGGGGACCCGACAATCAACATATGAAAAAGACCCAGCTGTATTTGCTCGCCTTCCTCATCGCAGCAGTCGGCCTGGGGGCCTTTTACTACAAGTGGCGGGTCCTCAATTTTCCGATCCAGGCGGCCGAGCAGACCGAACTCTGGGAGGTCCAGGCACGCATCCAATTCCAGGCACGCAAGGGCCCGAACAAGGTCACCCTGCAGATTCCGCGCGATCCGCCCGGCTATGCACTGATCGACGAGAAATTCGTTGCCCGCAATTACGGCATGAACATCGTGCCCGGAAAGCGTACCCGTGCCGTGCAATGGCAGTACCGCAGTGCACGCGGCAGTCAGGCCCTGTATTACCGGGCCACCGTGTATCGCGATCTGCACGCTGCCGACTATGTCGATCCACCGCCGTTGCCGGCCAAACCGGGAACCTACGAAGAGCCGCATCTGACCGCGCGCACGACGGTCTTGGAGAGCGTGCGCGAAAAGTCGGTCGACTCGGCCTCATTCGCGGGTGAATTGATCCGCAGCCTGGCCAATCCCGAAGGCGATGGCAATGTCGCCCTGTTGACGGAGCGGGTGAAGTCGCTTGAGCAGCGTGCCCATCTGGCCAAGAGTCTGCTTGCCGACCGTCAGATCTCAGCGCGGGTGATCCATGGCCTGCCGTTGACGCAGACCGACTCCACCGTGACCCTGATGCCCTTTCTGCAGGTCTGGGATGGCGAGGCGCAACGTTGGGACACGATCAGTGCCGACAATGGCGTCGAGGGATGGCCCGAGGAAATGTTCCTGTGGAGCATCAGCCAGAAGCCCGTGCTCGAAGTCGAGGGAAATTCCCGTGCACGCCTGGAGTTTGCCGTGCAGAGCACGCTCGACGACGCGCTCGATGTTGCCAAGGCCAGACTCGAGGCCAAGGACAAGAATCTGGTGGCGTACTCCCTGCTCAACCTGCCGCTGCAGACCCAGGACGTCTACCGCATCCTGCTGATGATGCCGATCGGGGCGTTTCTGATGCTCTTGCTGCGCAACGTGGTCGGCATCAAGACCTTCGGCACCTTCATGCCGGTGCTGGTCGCTCTGGCCTTCCGCGAGACCAAGTTGCTGACCGGCGTCATCCTGTTCCTGACCGTGGTCAGCATGGGCTTGCTGGTGCGCTTCTACCTCGAGCGGCTGCGACTGCTGCTGGTGCCGCGATTGACCGCCGTGCTGATCCTGGTGGTCTTTCTGATGGCCATTGTCTCGGTGGTCAGCAACAAGCTCGGCATCGATCAGGGCCTCTCGATAGCACTGTTTCCGATTGTGATCATGACCATGACCATTGAACGCATGTCGATCGCCTGGGAAGAGCGCGGCGGCGTCTACGCGATGAAGGAGGGCTTCGGCACCTTGATCGTGGCGATTCTGGCCTACTTGGTGATGAGCATTGCCTGGCTCGAGCACCTGATCTTCGTGTTCCCCGAATTGCTCCTGGTGCTGTTTGCGCTGACCCTGCTGATCGGACGCTACTCAGGCTATCGGATCAGTGAGTTGTTCCGCTTTCGCGCGCTCGCCACCGACCCGGTTGAGCCGGCGCCAACAAAGGCGGCTTGACCGTGCTCAATCCCTTCAAGATTGCCAAGCGATTGCGCGCCATCGGGCTGACCGGAATTGGTCAGCGCAATGCCGAGTTCGTGCTGATGTACAACCAGCGCCGCAACTATCCAAGGGTCGACGACAAACTGATCACCAAGAAGCTGGCGCTGGCGGCGGGCCTGCCGGTGCCGCAGCTGTATGCCGTAGTGCGCGAAGAGCATGAGATCGAAGAGCTGCACGAAAAACTGCGTGATCGCGAGAGTTTTGTCGTCAAGCCCGCGCATGGTTCCGGGGGTGATGGCATCCTGGTGATCTCAGGACGACGCGGAGATCGCTATCGACGATCCAACGGCGCCCTGCTCGCGCGTGAGGAATTCGATCACCATATTTCCAACATGTTGTCCGGTCTGTTTTCGCTTGGCGGTCAGCCCGACCATGTGCTGGTCGAGTACTGCGTGCAGTTCGATCCCATTTTTGACAACGTCAGCTACAAGGGTGTGCCCGACATCCGCATCATCAGTTTTCTCGGCTATCCGGTGATGTCGATGATCCGCCTGCCGACCCGGATGTCCGATGGCAAGGCCAATCTGCATCAGGGCGCAATTGGCGTCGGCATTGACATTCCAACCGGTATCACCCGTCGCGGAGTCTGGGGGCGCGAGATCATCCGCGAACACCCGGATACCGAAAGCACCATCGTCGGACTGCAGATCCCGCGCTGGGACGAGCTGCTGTTGATTGCCGCGCGCTGCTACGAACTGGTCGAGCTTGGCTACGTCGGTGTCGACATCGTGCTCGACAAGCAACTCGGACCATTGATTCTGGAGCTGAACGCCCGACCTGGCCTGGCGATCCAGATGGCCAATGGCAATGGCCTGTTGCACCGCCTGCGCCAGGTTCAGGAACTCGAGCGACAGGGCAGCCTGGCCAAGGACCCGGCCGAGCGGGTGGCCTACTCCAAGGCCAGGTTTCCGACGGATTAGCGACACGGACCCAGCCGGTTGCGCAGGGCCGGGGTTCGCCGGCGGCGACCCGACAATGACCGCAGCCGAAGGGCAAGGTTCCGCAAACAGGATGAGTCGGTGATTTATGCGCGCGCGGCGGTTAAGCTCTGTGGTCGCACAATTCAAACAGGCGCTAGTTGTCGCCTGCGTGGGCGGGCGCTACGCTCTCGCCCCCTTTGCGCCCCGGTGTGGGCGCTGTCGATCGTTTTGGGAGGGTAGGGCCATGACAAACAACAAACTGCAATTGCCACAGCTGGCGGGACTGCTGGTGGCGGGACTGCTGCTGCTGGGTTCGGACTTTGTGCTTGCCCAGGGCATTGGCAGCCGGGGCGGTAGCGAACAGAGCACCTCGGCCATGGCCGGTCGCAACTCCAAGGCCAAGAAGGAGAAGGCCGCAAGGAACAAGAAGTCCGAGCCGGACTTCCCGAAGAGTTCCCGCGAGGAACCCGAATTCAAGATGTCGGCCAAGCTCGGCAAGAAAGTGCAGAGCGGCCTGGACGCACTGAATGAGGAAGACTACGAAAAGGCTGAAGAAATTTTCAATGACATTCTTGGCCAGTCCAAGGCGATGGACAGCGAGAAAGGCACGTCCTATCAGGCGCTCGGCACCATTGCCTATGAGCGTGACGAGGATTCGTTGAAGGCGATCGAATACAACATCAAGGCGATCGAGATCAACGCACTGCCGAATAATTCGCACTTTGGCCTGATGCAACTGAACGCCCAGCTTTATCTGCAGGAGGACCAGTTCGACAACGCCATCCTCTGGGCCGATCGCTGGATGCGTGAAACCGGCGAGGAAAAGGACACCCTGCTGATCGTCAAGGGTCAGGCCTATTACCAGCTGGAGAAATACGAACCGGCCGCGACCGCCATCAAGCGCGCGATCGAACTTTCCGACAAGCCGAACGACAGCTGGTACGCGGCCCTGATGGCCTGCTACACCGAGAGCGAGAACTACGCCGAGGCAATCAGCTATGGCGAAGGCGTGCTGGCAAAGGATCCCAACAACAAGTCGATCATCAAGCAGTTGTCCAACGTCTATATCGAGAATGACCAGGAGCCGAAGGCATTGGCGGTCATGGACCGCGCCTATTCGACCGGGCTGTTGAGCACCGAACCGGAGCTGCGCCAGCTCGCGCAGCTCTACGCCTATGCCGAGCGCGTGGACCAGGGTGCAAAGGTCATCGAGGACGGACTGGCCAAGGGCGTGCTGAAGGAAAGCCTGGCGACTTACTCGCTGCTCGGCGAGGTCTATTCACAGGGCGACGACTTCCTGAAGACGGCGGCGGCGTACAACAAGGCGGCCATCTACGCAAAAGATGGGGACATGAAATTCCGTGAGGCCTATGCCCTGATGGATGCCGAAAAGGTCGTTGAGGCCAAGGCGGCAGCCTTGGAAGCGCTGAAGAAGACGCCGTTCAAGCACGAGGGAGAAGCCTGGGTGATCCTCGGCAATGCCGAAATCGAACTCAATAACAAAGCCGGCGCCATAGCAGCATTCGAGAAGGCCATGCAGTTTCCGAGCACCAAGAAGAACGCGGAAACCTGGCTGAAAAATGTGCGCAGGATGTGATTTTGTCTGTGCGGTGCAACCCTTTGGCCGCCCTTGTTACGTTTCCGTTTTGTAACGCATCTGCGTCATGCTGTGCGGAAGTCTGGGGATCATTCAGTCCCTAGTTAGCAACCGGACCTCTCGCTATACTCGCTATCCCTTGTGTCGCCGACCCCGCTGGGGCGGGGCTCTGGTAGCGCGTAGCGAGGGGCCAATCGAGACCCAAGTCCCATGTCCATGCATTTGAAAGAAGACAAGAGTTTCAGTTTGCGTCGGGTGACCGGGCAGGCCTTTGCCTTGGCCTTGCACACCAGCATGTTCCTGTTTCTGATGGCACCGGTTAAGCCGCCGGCGCAGGAAGACGAGGAAGATGACGACATGGTGGAAGTGGTCTTCCTTGAGCCGCCACCGCCGCCGCCACCGCCGCCGCCGCCGCCACCGGAACCGCCGAAGAAGATCGAACCCAAGATCATCGAGAAGCGCCCGACCCCGACACCGCCGCCGGAAGAACCGCCGCCGGAAATCGTCTTCGAGGAAGCGCTGCCGATGGCCGAGGAGGCGCCGCCGCCTGCTCCTCCCGCACCGCCTGCTCCGGACATCCAGGCAGATACCGAGGCTTCGGAAGATCCGAGCTATCGCCGCATGCGGCCACCGCGCTATCCGCCGGCAGCGATGCGTCGTCGTCTCGAAGGCGAAGTTATCCTGTTGATCACCGTGGGCGTCGACGGTACACCGATCGACGTACAGGTACAGAAGTCCAGCCGGCATCGCGAACTCGACCAGGAAGCGATCCGTGCCGCACGCAGTTGGAAGTTCAACCCCGAAATCCGCGACGGTCGTCCGGTCCAGGGTCGTGTTTTGATTCCCATCAAATTCTCGCTCAGCTAATTATCCCGTCTAACCAAAGGTGATGCCATGCTTCAAGACCAGACCTCGACTCAGCCTGCGGATGCAGGAATCGCAGACGCCGCGGCGGCTGCAGCACCTGCGGCGGTCGAACCCGCAGCGGGCAGCGTAATGGCCGCTGCATCATCGGCGCCGCCGGTGGACGCCGCCGCTCCCATGTCCGATGCAGCTGCCCTGCAGACGATGGGTTTCAGCCATCTAATTGAAAATCTCGATTGGATCGGCTGGATGGTTCTGATCACGCTGCTCATCCAGTCGCTCGGAAGCTGGGTCTACATCATCGTCAACGGCATCCGCAATCTCAGCATCACCGCAAGAATGGAGCGGGTGATCTCGACGTTCTGGGAAACTCCGTCGGCGGCCGATGCGGTCCGCTTCATGGAAGAGCAACCCTCGTCCGAGCCGTTCTCGAAGATTGCGCTCGACTGCGCCGGCGCCGCCGCCCACCACCAGCGCCACGAAGGTTCGCGTCTGGTTGAGGCGCTCAATCGCTCAGAGTTCATCGATCGTTCGCTGCGTCAGGCCGTCACCCGTGAGAGCTCGCGGCTTGAGAACGGTCTGACCTGGCTGGCTACCACCGGTTCGTCGGCACCCTTCGTCGGCCTGCTCGGTACCGTTATGGGCATCTACCACGCCCTGATCGCTATCGGCGCGTCTGGCCAGGCATCCATGGACGTCGTTGCAGGCCCAGTCGGCGAAGCGCTGATCATGACCGCGTTCGGTCTGTTCGTCGCTATCCCGGCGGTACTCGCCTACAACTTCTTCATGCGCTCCAACCGCAAGATCAATGCCCGCTTCGATGAGTTCGCGCACGACCTGCACGACTTCTTCGCCACTGGCTCGCGCGTTGAAGGCGTGGGTCCGAAGCCGGTCAAGAAGTAAGCCCGCAAGGCTGCCAGGAGGACTGCATGGCTTTCTCAAGCAATACCGGCGGTGTCATGGCCGAGATCAATGTCACGCCGCTGGTCGACGTGATGTTGGTGCTGCTGATCATCTTCATGATCACGGCGCCACTGATGCAGCACAAGGTCAAGATCGAACTGCCGGAAAAGTCGGTGGTCGACCGGGAGCCGTTGACCTCCCAGCCGATCTCGCTTGCGGTAAAGACCAATGGCGATCTGTTCTGGAACGACGAACCCTTGCTGCTATCCACCTTGGATCGTCGTCTGCGGGTTGAAGCCCGTCGCGAGCCGCAGCCGATGCTGGAGATTCGTGCCGACAAAACCACGCGCTATGGTGTCCTACAAGACGTCATGGGTGTGGCCAAGGTTGCCGGCATGAAGAAGATCGGCTTTGTCACCACGCCGGAAGGCAAGTAAGGCGTCGCGAGGAATTCACCATGGCTTTTTCAAGCAACCAGGATGGCGGGCCGATGGCCGAAATCAATGTCACGCCCCTCGTGGACGTGATGTTGGTACTGCTGATCATCTTCATGATCACCGCGCCGATGATGTCGCAACGTATCCAGATCGATCTGCCGCAGAAATCCACTGTCAAGAACGACGAAGAGCCGCCACCGCCGATCGCGCTGACGATCAATTCGGCGGGCAACCTGTTCTGGGACGGCCAGCCGCTGACCAAGGACGTGTTCGAGTTGCAGCTGCAGTTCGAGGCGAAAAAAGATCCGCAGCCGATGTTGCAGATCAAGGCGGATCTGTTCACCGAGTATCAGGTGCTGGCCGACGTGATGGGTTCGGCCAAGAACCTCGGCATGAACAAGATCGGTTTCGAGACCACCGCAACCAACTGAGCGATCAGCAATACGAGAATCCAAGGCCGGGCTAGTCCCGGCCTTTCTTTGCCTGACTTTCCGTAAACGAGGCGCGGCGTTCAAACCCCGCCGCGGATCGGCCTGCGTTGAATACGTATCCCAGGTCGGACGGAGGTTCCATGCGCAACCATGATCGCGACGCGAATTCCCAAGCCATCAGTGAGATCAATGTCACGCCCCTGGTCGACGTGATGCTTTGCCTGCTGATCATCTTCATGATCGCCGCACCGGTGTTGAGCAAACGGCTGCCGCTGGATCTGCCGCAGCCGGGTCCGTCCATTCCGCCGCCGCCCACTGAGCCGCCGCTGCTCCTGCGCATTCTTTCCGATGGTCGACTGTTGCTTGAGGATCGTCCGATTCAGGACCAGGTCCTGGCCGCCGAACTGGCCTTTCAGGTCCATCGCGATCCCTCCCGCGTGCTGCTGATTGATCCCGACCGGAATGCAGGCTATCAGCGCTTCGTCGATGTACTGGCACAGGCGCGTGAGCAGGGCATCCAGCGCATTGCCTTTGCCGAGCAGGCGGTAGCGCTGCGCTGAGCGCAGGACTTTCTCAATGCCGCTGGCAGGCGCCGAGATAGGCGCGCACGGTCGCGTCGAGGCCAAGATAGAGTGCATCATTGATCAGGGCATGGCCGATCGAGACTTCGGCGATGTCCGCCACCGCCGACAGCAGCACGGGCAGGTTGTACAGATCCAGATCATGACCGGCATTGATCGCCAAGCCGGCGCGGCGGGCCTGGTCGGCAGCGTTGCGGCAGTCGGCAATCGCCGAATCGGGTGTCCCGTCTTGCACACCCGCGGCGAATGGACCGGTGTAGATCTCGATGCGCTGCGCGCCGAATTCGGCCGCCCGCGCGATCGAATCATTGTCGGCGTCGACGAACAAGCTGACTCTTGCGCCCAAATCGCGGCATACCGAGATCAGGCCGGGCAATGAGGCAGGCGGCATTGCCAGATCGAAACCATGGTCCGACGTGATCTGACCATCGGCATCGGGCACGAACGTGACCTGGTCGGGCCGTGCCAGACGAACCAGTTCGAGTAGGCCCGGATAGCCGTTGCCGCGCGCGACTGCAAACGGGTTGCCCTCGATATTCAGCTCGACGCGGTCTTCCGCGGAGACCTTGTCATTGTGCTCGGCCAGCCATTGCGCCAGGGCAATTACATCAGCGGGCCAGACATGGCGCAGATCGGGGCGCGGATGCACAGTCAGACCGCGTGCGCCGGCGCCGACCACGACCGCGGCGGCGTGCAGGATTGAGGGCAGGCCACCGCCCCGCGAATTGCGCAGCACGGCAATTTTGTTGAGGTTGACGCTGAGACGGGTCATGCGATCATCTTGCCAGCGGTACCGCCCGGATGCGAGCTTCCGGCAGTGCTGCGGAGGCGCCGTCATCCGCGCTCCATAATCCGCAGGGAATCAGCATGATCGAAGCACAAACAGCGCCCAATCTCGAGGCGGCCGAACTCTGGCTGCGCAGCCTGCAGGATCGACTCTGCGAAGCCATCGAAAAGGCAGATGGCCTCGCCCACTTTCGCGAAGACAGCTGGCAACGCGAACAGGGCGGCGGTGGACGCACCCGGGTCCTCCGAGATGGGGCAGTGTTTGAGCAGGCTGGAATCGGATTTTCCAAGGTCATGGGCGAAACCCTGCCGGCTTCGGCCAGCGCGCATCGACCTGAACTGGCCGGACAACCGTGGACCGCGATGGGTGTGTCCCTGGTATTTCACCCGCAGAACCCGCGCGTGCCAACCACGCATATGAATGTGCGATTGTTCGCGACCACCGGTAAGAAACCCGCCTGGTGGTTTGGTGGCGGCTATGACCTGACGCCCTGTTATGCCGAAGACGAGGACATCCGCCATTGGCACCGCACCGCAGAAGAGGTCTGTGCGCGATTTGGCGCGGGGCTGTATGCGGAATTCAAGGAATGGTGTGATCGCTACTTCTACCTAAAACACCGCAATGAGACCCGTGGTGTCGGCGGCATTTTCTTTGACGATCTGAATCGCTGGTCGTTCGCCCGCTGCTTTGATTTCACCCGCAGTGTGGCCGATTCGTTTCTCGACGCCTATCTGCCGATCGTACAGCGCCGCAAGAACTCGCCATTCGGCGAGCGTGAACGCTCGTTCCAGCTCTATCGACGCGGGCGCTATGTTGAGTTCAATCTGGTGCTGGATCGTGGCACCCTTTTTGGTCTGCAAAGCGGAGGCCGCACCGAATCGATCCTGATGTCGCTGCCGCCCCTGGTGCGCTGGGAGTATGGCTTCACTCCTGAGGTCGGTAGCCCGGAGGCGAACCTCGCCGAATATCTGCGACCGCGAGAATGGCTGCGCTGAGCGCCTGACAGCGTGCGCCGTGCGCGCGCATTGTCAGATCGCAGAAAAAAGTTGGCCCCGGTCACTTGGGGGTGTGCCGGGGCCGGATCGCAGAGTGACTTGGGGAAAGTCCAGTCTGCTGTGTTCACTCAGGGGAGGGAGTGAACGGATCGTTGGGGGTCGATCCGTACACTTTGATGGGGTCTGGCGTGGAAGGTTCAACGGCAAGATCGGCCGCGTTTACCCGGCATTTATTTAGGTATCAACAGGTAAACATGAAATTTTCGTTAGCCTGCTGGTGCACCGATCAATGCGCCTCATCCCAATTGTCGCCGACTCCGGTTTCAACCAGCAACGGAACGCGCAGGTCGGCGGCGCCACTCATGCGCTCGCGCAAACCCGCCGTGATCTCGTCAACGCAATCGGCGCGCACCTCAAGCACCAATTCGTCGTGCACCTGCAAAAGCAGCCGCGCCTGATCGTGACGAGCTGACAGCCAGGCATCCACATCGAGCATCGCGCGCTTGATGATATCGGCTGCGGTTCCCTGCATTGGCGCGTTGATTGCCGCGCGCTCAGCGCCCTGCCGTTGCGCCGCATTGCGCGAGTGGATTTCGCGCAGATGCAGACGACGACCGAAGACGGTCTCGACATAACCATCGCGCCGCGCCCGTTCGCGTACCGATTCCATATAGCCCTGGACTCCGGGATAGCGCTGAAAATAGAGATTGATGTACTCCTGCGCCTGGCCGCGACCGACCCCGAGCTGGCGGGCCAGACCAAATGCCGACATGCCGTACATCAGTCCGAAATTGATCGCCTTGGCGGCGCGCCTCTGTTCGGCAGAGACCGCATCGCGACTGACGCCAAAGACTTCGCCAGCCGTCGCGCGATGGACATCCTCGCCATGGGCGAATGCATCGAGCAGACCAGGATCCTCGGACAGATGCGCCATGATGCGCAATTCAATCTGCGAGTAGTCCGCTGCGACCACTTTGAATCCTGGCGGCGCGATAAAGGCGGTGCGAATGCGACGACCCTCTTCGGTGCGGATCGGAATGTTCTGCAAATTTGGATCGGTGGAACTCAATCGACCGGTGGCTGCCACCGCCTGATGGAACGAGGTGTGCACGCGTCCGGTATCCGGATTGATCTGCTCGGGCAATTTATCGGTATACGTCGACACCAGCTTGGCGAAGCCGCGGTATTCGAGGATCAGCCGCGGCAACTCGTGGTGCTCGGCCAGATCGGTGATCGCATCCTCATTGGTTGACGGCTGGCCGGTCGGGGTCTTGGCGAGGATCGGCAGTTTGAGTTCCTCGTACAGCACCGCCTGCAATTGCTTGGGTGAGTCCAGGCTGAAACTGTGCCCGACGCTGGCGTGGGCCTGCTCGATGGTGGCGTGCATGCGTTTGCGCAGCTCATGAGTCTGCGTCCTCAGCTTGCCGGCATCGATCAGAAACCCCTCGCGCTCCATTCGGGCCAACACCGGCACCAGGGGCATCTCGATCTCATCAAAAATACGGCAAACGCTGGGCACACTCTCCAGCAACGGACGCAGATGCTGGTGCAGACGCAGGGTGACATCGGCATCTTCGGCGGCGTAGCCGACGGCCTGCTCCAGTGCCACATCGGCAAACGAGATCTGCTTGGCGCCCTTGCCGGCGACCTCCTCAAAGGCGATAGTCTTGATGCCCAGATAGAGTTGCGCCAGGGAGTTCATATCGTGGCGGGTGATGGTCGAATTCCAGACGTAGCTCTCCAGCATCGTGTCGTAACGATAGCCCTGCACCGCGATTCCATATCGAGCCAACACATGCATGTCGTACTTGCCGTGCTGGCCGATCTTGGCGCGCGTTGGATCTTCGAGCAGTGGCTTGAGTGCGGCCAGCGTGCGCTGCAAATCGAGTTGCTGGGGGGTGCCGGGCGCGCGGTGCGCCAGCGGAATATAGGCCGCATGGCCGGCTTCGCAGGCCAGCGAGATGCCGACCAGTTCGGCCCGGTGGGCGTCAAGGCTGGTGGTTTCGGTGTCGAAGGCAAACACCTCGGCAGCACCTAGTCTGGCAATCCAGCGCTCAAGCGTTGGCACATCCAGTACGACTTCGTAACGGATCTCCGTAGGCGGAACGCTGATCGTGGGCAATGCCGAGGCGCGCGAAGGCGCCGTAGCTGACGACCGCTCAACTGCGCTGCTCCCGGCCGCGCCGTCCAGATCACGCAATGCTGCTCGAAAGCCATAGCGGGCATACAGCACGCGCAATTGATCGCTGTCGGGTGACGCGGCGATCAGTTGCTCGGGCCCGGTGTCGAGTTCGAGCTCGGTGCGCACGCGGGCGAGTTCACGCGAGAGCGGCAGTTGTGGCAACGCGGCGCGCAGGTTCTCACCGATTTTGCCGCCAAAGCGATCGGCATTGGCGATGATGGCGTCGAGGTTGTCGTACTCGGCCAGCCATTTCGCTGCGGTCTTCTCGCCGCACTTGTCCACGCCCGGAATATTGTCGACCTTGTCGCCCATCAGCGCCAGATAGTCGACGATCTGATCCGGCCGCACACCGAATTTGGCGAAGACGCCATCGGCATCGAGCGCCTGGTTGCTCATCGTATTGATCAGGTGAACACGTCCGTCGACCAGTTGGGCGAGGTCCTTGTCGCCAGTCGAGATGGTGACGTCAATACCCTTGGCGGCGGCCTGCCGGGCCAGCGTACCAATGACATCATCGGCCTCAACGCCAGACACCCGCAGCACCGGAATACCAAGTGCGCGCACGATGGCCAACATCGGCTCAATCTGCGCGCGCAGTTCATCCGGCATCGGCGGCCGATTGGCCTTGTAGGCCGGAAACATCTCGTGGCGAAAATTCTTGCCGCTCGCATCCATCACGAAGCCAAGAAATTCCGGCTTCTGGGCCATATGCGCACGCAGCATATTGACCACGCCGAACAGCGCCCCGGTCGGCTCGCCCTGGTCGTTGCTCAGCGGCGGCAGCGCGTGGAAGGCGCGGAACAAATAGGCGGAACCATCGATCAGGATCAGGCGCGGAGCGGACATGGACGTACTCGATGGAGATGAAGGACCTGCACATGTTAGGCGCTCGCCGCGTCACGGCAAACCTGCGCGACGCTGCCAAGCGAGGCTAAGCTTGCGACGCAGCTACACAAGGGAGTGGATCATGGCCAAGGCGACTTGCGATATCACAATCAAGAAGCTCGGCAGCCGGGCCTCGCTCAAGGCCGCGTATGGCGTGATGGCCGAGTTGCGACCGCACCTGGAACTGCAGGGTTTTCTTGATCTGGTCGCGGCCATGCGCGACGAGGGCTACCAGCTTGCTGGCTTGTACGAGAACGGCCTGATCAAGGCGGTGGCCGGCTATCGGGTGCTGACCATGCTGGTCCGTGGTCGTAGCCTGTATGTGGACGACCTGGTGACTACCGCAGCCATGCGCGGCAAAGGCTATGGCAGCTTGCTGATCGACTGGCTGGTAGCCGAGGCGCGGCGCCTACGCTGCAATGAGTTTCACCTCGACTCCGGCGTGCAGCGATTCGGCGCCCACGCCTTCTACTTTGCGCGCGGCATGCATATATCCAGTTACCATTTTGTGCGCGGGCTGGACTAGTGGCCTGATACAGATGAAGCGCGGGATGCGCACGCGGGACGCGAGGGCGAGTGCATCGCTGCAATTGCAGCAGACGCAATGCGCGTTCCGTTGAACCCACCGTGGCCATCCATGGCCACAAGCCCCACCAACCCTCCTCCTGGCCGCGAGCAGGCATGGGGACCGTTGCGGCGGTGGGGCAAAGACAAATCGCGGCTGGCCATCGAACACCGCGAGCAGCCTTATCGCGACTGCAGACTGCACGCTGGCCCAGCTCTCCAAAACTGCACTCAGCTCCTTGCTGCTGTGGTCAGATCGCTCGATGCATGCGCAGACAGCGGAGCATGCGGCTGCGCCGGCGGTGTGTCGGCACGCACCGCGGTCGCCCAGCTAAGCAGGAAACTCAACATCCAGAAGCCGGCGACCACCGCCACGCGACGCAGAGACAGGCTCATCGCACTAATCCCAAAGCGGAACCGACGCACGGTCAAGGATCCGGAGACCCATTCAATCACCCAAGCCGGCTGCGGACAGCTGTCGATAGTTACAGGTAGGTTTGCGCCGAATGCGCCCGGATGCCCGGACCGGGCTGGACCTCAGCCCGATGTGCGCCCACACTGCTGGTCTCCATGATGGATTCCGGGACAGCCATGCAATGCCATATCTATCGCAGTCGCAAGCGGCCGGGCACGTATGTGTATCTCGCCGTGGCCGACGACTTCTCGGTCGTTCCAGAGGCCTTGCGCGCCGGGCTGGGCGAGCTGGAATTCAGCATGGAGCTCGAGCTCCTGCCGCACACCCGGCTGGCGACCCAGGACATCGGCCAGGTGCTCACGCATCTTGCCGAATTGGGTTACCACGTGCAGTTTCCGCCCAACGAAGCGCTGCAGATACGCGATTGGTAACGAGACCCCGAGCAGCACCGGCAGGCGATCTGATAGCCTCGCGCGTCGCCATTGCCGCCATCACATGAACACGCCGCCGTCCTCGCTCACGCCGCCGCGCAAGGCTGCGCTGGCCTTCATCATCGTCACCGTTGTGCTCGACATGCTGGCGCTCGGAATCATCATTCCGGTGTTGCCCAAACTCGTTGAGAGCATGCTCGGCGGCGATACGTCGCGGGCCGCGGCCATCTACGGCTGGTTCGGATTCACCTGGGCAATGATGCAGTTCATCTGCTCGCCGGTGCTCGGCGCGCTTTCGGATCGCTTCGGTCGCAGACGGGTGATCCTGATGTCCAATCTTGGCCTGGGCCTGGATTACATCGTGATGGCGCTCGCCGGCACGGTGCCCTGGCTGCTCCTCGGTCGGGCGATTTCCGGCATGTTTGCCGCCAGCATCAGCACTGCCTACGCCTATATCGCCGATGTCACCCCGCCGGAACAACGTGCGGCGCGCTTCGGTATGCTCGGCGCAGCCTTTGGATTGGGCTTCATCATCGGACCGGCACTCGGCGGCGAACTGGGCGAATACGGCGCGCGTGCACCGTTCTGGGTGGCCGCGGGCCTGAGTCTGGCCAACGCGCTATACGGCTACTTCATCCTGCCCGAGTCGTTGCCGCCGGAGAAGCGCGACAGCTTTCAATGGTCGCGGGCAAATCCCTTTGCTTCGCTCAAATTGTTGCGCAGCCATGCCGAACTGCTCGGGCTCGCCGGAGTCGGGTTCCTGATGAACTTTGCGCACTTCGTACTACCGAGCACGATGGTGCTCTACGCCAGCTATCGATACGGTTGGACAGATCGATCGGTCGGCTGGTTTCTGGCCCTGGTCGGGATCTGCAGTGTGATCGTCCAGGGTGGCATGGTGCGCCCAGCGGTGGCGCGCTTTGGTCAGCGTCGCGTTTTATTGACCGGGCTCGTATTTGGCGCGATAGGATTTGCCATCTATGGACTGGCACCCACCGGCGCCTGGGTACTGCTTGGCGTCCCGGTCATGGCGATTTGGGGCCTGTCTGGTCCCGCACTGCAGGGCTTGATGAGCGAGCGTCTGGGTCCGAGTGAGCAGGGCAAGCTGCAGGGCGCCAATACCAGCCTGATGGGCTTCGCCGGCATGATGGCGCCATTGATCTTCACCGGTCTGTTCTCGCGCGCAATCGGATCGCATCAGGGTTGGCATCTGCCGGGTGCGCCGCTGATTCTGGCGGCGGCGGTGATGGTTGTAGCGCTGGCCGTGGCCTGGCGTGTCGCCAAGCCGATGACTGCGAGCGCAGCGCCGGCCCCAATGGCGGCGGACTCGAGCAGCTGAAGCGGGTGCCTGCAACGGCCTCATTCGCGTCTGGCAAGCCCCGGCCGATGCCGGGGCTTGCATCCGATCGGATTTCCTCAGAAAGACTGCGTGTAGCGGATATACGGTACTCGACCGTAACCATCATAGAGGCCGAAATCGAAACCGCGCCCGGTCGGATCGAGGCTGTCGAGCACCGGGCCGCGATTGGCGACGTTCTGCACGCCGAGGGCGATCTTGCCGTTCCAGGGCGTGTTCCAGGCCACCTGAAGATCGTGCGTGGTCCAAGACGGCAAGGTCAGCTCCACACCGGCCAGCGGGACATCTCGCAGAGCGTTGGCCGAGTCGGTGCCATGGATGTAATTGATGTTCCAGCTGAAGTCGAAATCGCGCAGCGTGTATACCGTCTGCAGATTGGCCCGGTACTCCGGTGTACGCTCGTCGCCGACGAAATTGCGGCTGTCGTCATTGGTAAAACTGAAGACCTTGCCGAGTTGTAACTGATTGCGCATCGTGCCCCAGTCGCCGAAATCGAAATTGGTGCGCACATTCAAGTCCAGTCCATCGGTCTTGAGTACGCCCTGATTCGCCGAGCCATTCTGCACATACAGGATCAGTCCTGTCGCTGGATCGCGGGCCAGACCCAGTCCGAGTTGCGGGTTCGGCACCGCCTGCTCATAGGGCAGGCCGCTGGCCGCAGTCACCGGCAGATTGCTCAATCCCGGTGGGCAGGCGACCGACTGGCCGGCGAGGCAGTTGATGATCTGATTGGTGGTGATCCCGGCGATCAGATCGTTGATCTCAATATTCCAGTAGTCGACGGTCAGATTGATCCAGTCGGCCGCATCCCAGGCAAGCCCAAGACTGTACTGTTTGGACGTTTCGGAACTTAGATTGGGATTGGCAATGTTCCAGGCGGTGACCTGGGGCGTGCTGACCTGGCCAGAAACCGGGTCGCGACAATCCGGAGTCAGACCAAACGCGATGCAGGTCTGTGTATCGGTGACAAAGTCGGCACCAAACGCTGGTGCTGCGATCAGCAACGGAATGGCCGGCGCGGCGAAGCCATGACCATAGGAAGCGCGCAGGGTCAACGAGTCGGTTGGTTGGTAGCGCAGGCCGATCTTCGGCGAGAAGTCAGCACCATAGTCGCTGTACTTGTCGTAGCGTCCGGCAAGATTGATCTCGAAGTTCGACAGCACCGGCAACAGCACTTCGAAGTACGCCGCCCGCACCGAGCGGCCACCACCGGCCGAGGCACCGGCCGAGCCACCGATGACGCCAGCTTCCGAGAGTGAGTCGTAGAGATCGGCGTAGTCCTCCTTGCGATACTCAGCGCCTATCGACATCGCCGCCGCACCACCGGCCATCTCGAACAGATCCATGCTGGCTACGCCGAACAGCTCTTCATTCAGCGTGAACGAATCACGGCTGATGGTCGCCTTGATCGAGTTCAGTACCGCCGGATCGTTCTCGCTGGGATTGAGGATGCTGTAGGTGCCGTTGGCGATCGCCGCATTGGCGAGCGGAATCACCGGATAATTGCGGCCGATCGTGAAGGTCTGGTACTCATTGCGGCGCGCACCAACCTCGACATCGACGCGATCAGCCAGTCGACCCAGAAAGCCGACGCTGAGGTCATAGGCATTGGAGTCGACGGTGTCGTCGCGCGGGCCGAGCGAGGCGAAGCGGTGACGCACCGCCAGATCCACATCGAATGGATTGTTCGGCGTGTTCGCGGCGACAGCGACCGTGGCGAGTCCGGGCGCATAGCGACCGAAGGATTTCACTCGACTGACCGAGGCGTTCAAATAGGTCGACCAGTTCTCGCTGATGTCGTAGCGAGCTCGGGTGAACAGGGCGCTCTGGTCTAGCTCGGCTTCGTCCGCGGCGACAAAGGTGAAGTCATACAGGCAGCGATTGCCGGAGATCGTGAAGCCCGGCTCGGAACAGCCGCCCGGAACGATCGAGGTGCCTGCGGTTGGCCCGCTCGGCGCCGAAAAAAACGTGCCGTTGGGATTGAGGTAATTATTGGAGAAGGTCGAGGCACCGCCGCGCGAGTAGTCGCGGTCACGCTGAAAAACAATACCGCGGCTGTTGTACGAAGCGCCTGCGATCAGCGAACCACGATCACTCGAAGCGCCGAACAGGAATTGACCTTCATCGGTATCGCCGCCCTCGAGTTTGGGCTTGGAAAGGCCGCCGCTGAATTCGACGCCATTGAAATCCTTGCGCGTGATCACATTGACGACGCCGCCGATTGCGTCGGAACCGTAGATCGCCGAGGCGCCGTCAGAAAGAATTTCAAAGCGCTCGACCGCGGCCAGCGGAATCGCATTGAGGTCCTGACCGGTACCGGTGGATGGACTGACCGGTGCGCGTCTGCCATCGATCAGCACCAGGGTCCGGTTGCCCCCGAGGCCGCGCAGACTCAGTTCGGAGAACGCCTGCGCCGAAGAGCCCGAGCGCGGGCGGAATGAGCCGAAGCTGTTGAACGTCGTGTTGCGCAGGAAATCCGATACCGAGATATCACCGCTCGATTCGATTTCTTCTCGCTCGATAACGGTAACCGGCAGAGCGCCCTCGGCCGAAGCGCGTTTCAGACGGGAGCCGGTGACCACCATGGTCTCCAGCTCTGTGGCAGGTTCGGCATCGTCAGCCGATTGCGCCAGTACCGGCGTGGTGACCAGGGCAGCGATGATGGAGGCAGGCAACAGCGCCAGTCGAACGGCGTTTTTGAGCAGTTTGGTTTCCATGGGGTCCTCGAATGAAGTTAATTGTGCGTTAGCTGCACAGGCCAACCTTAGGCATAGGCCGGCGCGTCCGCTTTGCGCTTCTTGGCCTGGATCTGTGCCTGATTTGGCGGATCGGTGGCCTGCTGCAGCAAACCCTGCACGCGGCCGTGACAGGCCGACTCGCCAAAGCGCTGGCGGTACGCGCGCGAGAAGGCGCTATGGCTCTCAAAGCCGCAGGCCGCGGCGACCTCGCCAATGGCGGCGTCGGAACGACGAAGCAATTCGTGCGCGCGTTCCAGCCGCATCCGGGTCGCGTATTTCTTCGGACTCTCACCGTAGACGCGGTGAAATGTCTTGGTGAAGTACCAATGCGAAAAGTTCGTCAGCTCGGCCAGATCGGCGATACAGACATTGCGATCGCAGTTCGCTTCCAGATAATGCCGCGCGCGCTGTAGGCGCACCATGACCTGGGCGCGTCGGCCCAGCGATTTTCCGGGGCAGGCGGCCAGTCGCTGTTGCAGATCGGCCTGGGCAAAGCTGATCTGGCGCAGTAGGGTGCGGATCAATGGCTCGCGTCGCCAAAATGCTGCGGTAGCTGCCTCGGCCTGGCGCAGCCCGGTGCAGAGCAGGTGCCGGCTGGTCCGATCCAGTCGGCCACTGCCCGGCAGCGGCACGGTCGTCGAAAGAACGTCGAGCTTGCGCAAGGCCGCCATCGAGAAACTGAAGACCACGGCAAGCCCGGCGCGCGGTATTTGCACACGCATGACATTGGCCGGATCGGCAACCAGGTAGTGACGCGGCTTGAGCGTGGTCCTGCCGTCGTTGTAATCGACCAGGCACTCGGCCGATAGCGAGATCAACACGACCAGGGCGTTGGGATCGATGCGCAGGCTGGCGCCGCCGCTGAGCAGGGCGATCTGGGTTTGCGGCAAACGCGGCGACGGCGAGCTGCCAAGGACTCCGATCTGTCCTGCCGCAATGCGGTGTTCATGTAGCCACATAAGGGTTCTCCGGTTGGGGAGAACCAGTCAATCGAAGTGGCGATCAGCGGGCAGGAAGTTTGGCCGATACTTTGCCGAATCTTGTCCGAAGCGTTCCCGAAGAATTTCCGAAGTGGAGCTAATCGTCGATCAGTCAGAGGCTTGCGGATGAAATCGGCTCAAGGCGATATCCCTTCCGCTGCCAAAGGATTCGGTCAAAATGATCTGACCAGCGAGATAGCCGCCGACCGTCATGCCGCTGTACTCGGGTAGAGCGTGACGGAGCTCGGGTTCGCGATCGAGTTGATCGAGTGGCCAGACCAGCAATTCCAGGCCGGCAAGGCGCGCGTTCTGTTTGAGCACCAGAAGGCGATCATCAACCAGAGTCCACATCTTGTAGCCAGAAATGCTTGGCCAAAGTTCGAACACCGACTGCGTCCTGCTGAAACTGCTATCGGTTTCCCATAGCCCGGGCTGGCCGACGCGGGTGAAGAAGATCCGCTGGCCGCTGGCATCGGCACGGCCGTAGCTGACCGATTCGATCTGATGCAACGGCCGGAGCGCATTGCCCTCACGTTCGGCTACCCACATCGACTGCTGATCATCGGCGATCACGCCGACCAGCAGCCGATCGTTGGCAAGATAAGCAGCAAAGCGAGGCGCGCCGAAGGCAACGCTCAGCTGGGTCGGGCGCAGACTGGCGCGCGAGACTTCATACAAGCCACCTCCGCCCGTGCCGAATCCAATCACCAGAAAGCGGGTGGAGTCAGCTGACCAACTGGGATTGAATCGCGCTATCGGCATCAGGCCGGGGACCGAATCAGGAGCACCCGTGTCTGGTTCAACCGGTGCAATCCAGACGCCGGCCTTGCCGGATCGATCCGAGTAGAACGCCACGACGCTGCGATCCGGGGCGATTTCGCCGTTGAGCTCGCTGGCGGAGGATGCCAGCACGCGCGCTGGCGTTTGGGCGGGCGCCTGAATCGACAGTGTCGCCAGACCGAGCTGGCCGCGATTCACCTCGAAGGCCAACTCGTAGCCGCGCAGCGGAAAATCCGGAAAAGTTGCAGCGCTGATGCCGAGCGCGGTCATGCTGCCGTCTTTGATGTTGAGCGCGCTCAGCCGGTGCTCACCCTCGCTGACACTGCTGAGCACCAGATGCTGTCCATCGGGACTCCAGTCGAACCCGCGAATGTCGGTAGCGATGTTGCTGATCCGCGTCGGCGTGCCACCCGCGGCCGGCATCATCCAGAGATCGGCTGAACTCAAGTTGCGGCGGAACGCCAGCCAGCGGCCATCGGGCGAGTAGCGTGGTTCGAGGTCCAGGCTCCCTGCCGGTGTCAGGTAGTCAAGTGCCGAAAACTTTCCGGTGGCAAGATCCAGACGATGGATCACATGGGCATCGTGCTGGTCGTCGCGCAGTGCGCCAACGACGAGATGTGATCCGTCCGGTGCCCAGTCATAGAGCAGTACCACGTCGGAAGCACAGCGGCCGAGTTCACGCGCCGTGCCGCCGCTGGCGGAAATCTGCATGAAGCGGCATTCCGCCTCCTCACTGTGGCGCTGAAATACGATGTTGCGTCCGTCTGGCGACCAGGTCGGCACCAGATCGCGCTCGCTGGCCGCTGGATTGGTCAACGGCCTTGCAGCGGCAAGGCTGGTTGCCTGCAGAAAGAGGCGAGTGCTCTCGCCGGCGTGCTCGGAGGATACGAACACCATCATCGCGCCATCCGGAGACAGCCGAGGCCCCCAGTCATCGCCGGCGCCGGCCACGACCACCACAGGTGTGTCCAGCCGTGGGCCGCTCATGGAATCGCCGCGATCCGTGGCCCTGTTGCCGGAACTTGCAACCCAGCCAATGCCAATCAACACCAGCGCGGCCACACCGATCCACACGACGGACCGCCCGGCCTGGCGACCGCGGCGAGTCATTGCCGACCCGTCTGGGCTGAGCCTGCCCGCGAAGACGCTATCTGCTGAAGGGGTGGCGCTGGGATGAGATGTACCCTCGGCCAACCATTGCACCGGCGCAATCAGGCGATAGCCAGATTTCGAAATCGTCTCGATATAGCGCGGCGATTCCGCATTGTCGGCGAATGCCTTGCGCAGGGTGGTGATCGCCTGGGTCAATACATCGCCGGTTGGGAAGGCATCGGTCCAGACCCGATCCATCAACTCGTCGCGACTGAGCACCTGACCC
Organism: Lysobacterales bacterium; assembly: GCA_043738015.1. Classification (GTDB taxonomy): domain Bacteria; phylum Pseudomonadota; class Gammaproteobacteria; order Xanthomonadales; family Ahniellaceae; genus 0-14-3-00-62-12. The sequence goes on along the minus strand of JAYSZM010000199.1, from coordinate 23,952 downwards.
GGATTGATGGCCATTTCGGTGATCACCGCCAAGGCCTTGCTGGTGATCCGGCTGCGGCTCTCAGGTCCGGGTCCGCTGACTTCGCGCGCGCTGAGATCCACCACAAATTCACCGATCCGTACGCGGGGACCGGGTGGCGGTGGCGACTGCGGGAGGCGCGGCTTGAGCATGCTTGGGGACGAAGGTACCGAAATACATGATCAAGCAAGTGCTCGGGGCTGGCAAGATGACTTGTGCACCTTGATTGCGCCAAAATCCGCACAAGCGCGAACAGCGGCCGCGCGGTGCAGCGCTCGCTCGGTTATCTTGATGGTTTGTCAGCCCTGAATCCGGAGACCGCAGATGCCTTCCTTTGACGTCGTATCGAAGATCGACAAGCACGAACTGACCAATGCCGTGGATCAGGCCAACCGCGAACTCGGCAATCGTTTCGACTTCAAGGGCAGCGACGCAAGTTACGAGCTGGCCGATCCGGTGATCACCCAGTCAGCGCCCAGCGACTTCCAGCTCAAGCAGATGCTCGACATTCTGCGCGGCCGACTGATTGCGCGTGGCATCGACGTCAAATGCATGGACGTGGCCGAGCCCGAAAGCAATCTGGCTGGTGCGCGCCAGAAGATCACCATCAAGCAGGGCATCGAGCAGGCGCTCGCCAAGAAGGTTGTCGCGACGATCAAGGAAGCCAAGCTCAAGGCCGAGGCGCAGATCAATGGCGACAAGCTGCGCGTCAGCGCCAAGAAACGCGACGATCTGCAGACCGTGATGGCCTTGTTGCGTGCCGGTGAATTCGATTTGCCCCTGCAGTTCGAGAATTTTCGCGACTGAGGCGTCAGGCTCAAGCTCTCGAATACGACAGGCGCGCGTCAGCGGCACAGGGTTGTAGCCCAGCATATTGCCCGCCGAGTTCCATGACAGTTAAAAAAGTGTTCAAATCAGCTGGCAGTTCCCTCCCTCCCTCCCTTCTGGAGCTTCGAGCATGTCCGCAGCCCCCGTGTCATCCAAGTCGTTCAAGCGTCGCGTTCTCTCTCTTGCCGTCGCCAGTGTCATCGCCTCGGGCAGTCTTGCTGCCCAGGAATCGACACCCGAGGACAGCGGCCCCTCCCAGCTTGAGACCGTGACCGTCACCGCGCAGCGCAGGGAGGAAGATCTGCAGAAGGTGCCGATCTCGATCACCACGCTGGATACCGAAAAGCTCGACGTGCTCGGCTCGGGCGGCGAAGACATCCGCTTCCTGTCCTCGCGGCTGCCGAGTCTGCAGATCGAGTCTTCATTCGGCCGCGCGTTTCCGCGTTTCTACATTCGTGGTCTGGGCAATACCGATTTCGACTTGAATGCCTCGCAGCCGGTTTCACTGATCTATGACGGCGTGGTGCAGGAGAATCCCATTCTCAAAGGCTTTCCGATCTTTGATCTGGATCGCATCGAAATGCTGCGCGGTCCGCAGGGCACCCTGTTCGGACGCAATACGCCTGCCGGCGTGCTCAAGTTCGAGTCGCAGCGTCCGGAGCAGACACCCGACGGCTATGGGCAGATTTCCTACGGTCGCTTCGGCACACTGAATCTGGAAGGCGCAATCGGCGGTGGTCTCAGCGAGGATTGGTCGGCGCGCGTGTCGGCGCTCTATCAGCGTCGCGACGACTGGGTCGACAATACCCTCAATGGCCCCGGCGATGATCTCGAGGGCTACCGCGAATTCGCCATGCGCGCCCAACTGCTGTACGCGCCAGGCAATGATTTTGAAGCGCTGTTCAATCTGCATGCGCGTTCGCTGGATGGCACCGCGCGGCTGTTCCGCGCCAACATCATCCGTCCCGGCAGCAGCGAACTGGTGGCTGGGTTTGATCCGGACTCGATCAGCATCGATGGCGAAAACTCCCAGGAACTCGATACCTGGGGTACCAATGCCCGCCTGAGCTGGAATTTCGAGGGCTTCAACCTGTATTCGATCACCGGCTACGAGACCGTCGATACGCTTTCGCGCGGTGATATCGATGGCGGCTTTGGCGCCGTGTTCGCGCCGCCGTCTGGACCTGGCTTCATCCCGTTCACGGCGGAATCCGCCGATGGACTGCCGGATCACCGCCAGCTCAGTCAGGAATTCCGTCTCGAATCGAATACTGATGCGGCACTGCAATGGCAGGCCGGTCTCTACTATTTCGACGAAGACATCACGATCGACAGTTTCAACTACGACACGCTGGCGCCGGGCCGTCCGCAGAACGGTTATGCCGAGCAGCGCCAGCAGAACACCGCCTACGCCGTTTTCGGTTCGCTCGAATACGCGGTCAACGATCAGTTCAAATTGCGCGGCGGACTGCGTTACACCCACGACGAGAAGGATTTCGTTGCCGAACGCTTCCAGTCGCCGCTGTCCTTCCTCGGCGTCGGTCCGATCGGGCCGCTGTACGCCAATCCCAGTGATTCCGATGTCAGCTGGGATGTCAGTGGTGTCTATCAGATCACCGACGATTTCAATACCTTTGTCCGCGTCGCCAAGGGCTATCGGGCGCCCAGCATCCAGGGTCGTCTGCTGTTCGGTGATGTGGTGTCGGTCGCCGACGCCGAAACGGTTATTTCCTACGAGGCCGGTTTCAAGAGCGATTTCTGGGATCGGCGCGCCCGCCTGGGCTTCACGTTGTTCAGTTATACGGTCGATGATCAGCAGCTCACCGCAGTCGGTGGCGGTGCCAACTTCAATACCCTGGTCAATGCCGACAAGACGGTTGGCTCAGGCTTCGAAATCGATGCCGAGGCCTATCTGACCGACCACTTCCTGGTCACCGCCGGATTCAGCTACAACGACACCGAGATCCAGGACGACATGCTCGCCGTGCAGCCCTGCGGCGGCGGATGCATGGTCTACGATCCAGCCGGCCCGGTCGCCGGCACCGTTCTGCTCAATGGCAATCGATTGCCGCAGGCGCCGTTGAAGGTGGCCAATATCACGGCGCGCTACAGCATCCCGCTGGCGAATGGCGAATTGTTCTTCTTCACCGACTGGGCCTATCGCGATGAAATCAGTTTCTTCCTGTACGACTCGGCCGAGTTCAACGGCAAAGCTCTGCTCGAAGGCGGGCTTCGCGTCGGCTACAACTGGAACAGCGGTCGCTATGAGCTCGCTGCGTTCGGTCGCAACATCACCAACGAGCAGCAACTGGTCGGCGGCATCGACTTCAACAATCTGACCGGGTTCATCAACGAGCCGCGCATCTACGGTCTCGAGTTCAGCGCGCGATTCTGAGCGCTGAGCGGAGTGATGGCCCGGGCTGGCCCGGGCCATCCTCAGGGCGTGATGGCTTCCAGTGCGGCCGCGGCCTCCAGCCAGGCTTCCTCGGCGCGGCCGAGTTCGTCCTTGACCTTGGCCTGGTCCTGCAACAGCAGGGCCAGCTCGATCCGCTTGCCGGCATCGAACATCGTCGGTGATTGCATTGTGGTTTCGATTTCCTGCAGACGCGACTGCAGTTTCTGCAGATTGGCCTCGGTCGTTTTCAGTGCCTGTCGCAGAGGCTTCTCGCGCGCCTTCTGATCGGCACCAAGTTTTTTCTGGGCGCGGGCATCGGCACCGATTCCGGTATCGGGTGTCGACTTGGCCGACTTGCCACCGCCACGTTCCAGGCTGCGGTTGTACTCGCGTTCGCGCTGCGATAGCCAGCGCGCATAGTCATCGAGGTCGCCGTCGAATTCGCCGACGCTGCCATCGCTGACCCGCCACAGCACATCACAGACACTGCCGACCAGATGGCGGTCATGCGACACCAGAATCAGCGCGCCCTCGAATTCCTGCAGCGCCATTTCCAGTGCCTGGCGCATATCCAGATCAAGATGGTTGGTCGGCTCGTCGAGCAGCAACAGATTCGGCTTCAGGTGCACCACCATCGACAGCGCCAGACGCGCTTTCTCACCGCCGGAGAACGGTCCGACTGGCTCGAACACCCGATCTCCGGTGAAATTGAAGGTGCCGAGGATCTTGCGCAGTTCCTGCTCGCCCTTGTTCGGCTCAAGCTTGCGGAAGTGATCGAGCGGCGAGCCGTTGGCGTCGAGCTGCTCCAATTGATGCTGGGCGAAGTACCCGACCTTCAAATCAGGGTGCCGGGTGGCGTCACCGCTTTGCGCCTGCAATTCACCGGCGAGCAATTTGACGAAGGTCGACTTGCCAGCGCCATTCGGCCCGAGCAGTCCGATCCGATCGCCCGGTTCGATACTGGCCTTGATCCCCGAGATCACCGTGCGCGCGCCGTACCCGACCGCGGTGTCATACAGCCGCAGCAGGGGCGAGGGCAAGCGGTCGGGCTTGTGGAAATTGAAGTTGAATTCGTTCTCGGCAGCGGCGACCGTAGTCAGCTGGATGCGCTCGATCATCTTGACGCGCGACTGCGCCATTCTCGCCTTCGCCGCCGAGGCCTTGAAGCGATCGACAAAACTCTGCAGATGCGCGATCTGGCGCTGCTGCTGGTCGCGCTGTGCCGATTGCTGTGCCGTGCGCTCGGCGCGCAGGCGCTCGAATGCCGAATAGTTGCCGGTATAGAAGGTGCCGGTGCCCTGGGAAAGGTGCATCGTATGGGTGGTCACCGCATCCAGAAACTCACGGTCATGCGAGATCACCAGCAAGGTGCCCTCGTAGGCGGTCAGCCATTCCTGTAGCCAAAACACCGCATCGAGATCGAGATGGTTGGTCGGCTCGTCCAGCAGCAGCAACTGGCTGCGACACATCAGCGCCTTGGCCAGGTTCAGGCGCATGCGCCAGCCGCCGGAAAAATTTGCCACCGACTGGTTCTGCTCCTCGGCCGAAAACGCCAAGCCATGCAGCAGTCGCCCGGCGCGGGAGCGCGCCGCATAGCCACCGATCGCATTCAGTCGCTCGTGCAGATCGCTGATCCGGTGCGCATCGTGATCGTGTTCGGCCCGCTCCAGATCGACCTCGATCCGGCGCAGTTCGGCATCGCCGTCGAGCACGTAGTCGAGCGCGGACTGGGTACTGACCTTGGCTTCCTGCGCAACGGTAGCAATTTCCAGGTTGCGCGGTAGTGAGCATTCACCCTTGTCAGGGGCGATTTCACCGAGAATGAGCGCGAACAGGCTGGACTTGCCGGTGCCGTTGCGACCGACCAGGCCAACCCGCTGGCCGGCAAAGATCGTCGCCGACAGGTTTTCGACGAGCGCACGTGGTCCACGGCGCAGGGTGAGGTTGTTGAATGAGAGCATCCGCCATTGTAACGAGACATTGCCCCCGGCTTGTGGTCCTTGCCAATACCGGATGGAATGCCGGCACGGCAGGCCTGGGAGTCGCGGGTGAGCTTTGATATCAAGACCGCCATGTTGTTGGCCGTCGCCGGCATCGTGTCGCTGTGCCTGCTGCTGCTCTGGTACGCGCCCGGCAAAGATGCCCTGGGTCAGCGTTCGTATCGGACCTGGTCAATAGGTATCGCGCTCACTGCGGTCTCCATCGTGGTGCTGGCCTTGCGCGTGGTGCTGCCGGAATGGTTCTGCGTACTGTTCGGCAATGCCCTGTTGATGATCGGCATCGCCCGATTGCAGCGGGCGCTCGAAGTGCTGGGCGATCCAACCCCACCGGCCTGGCATCATCTGGCGGCGGCTGGCTGCGCCTGGTTGACGATCATTCCGTTTACCCTGATCTGGCCGAGCATCCACGCCCGGGTGATTATTATTTCGATCGGCCTGGGCGGCTCGCTCGCCTTCATGGCCTGGCGGATCTATCGCATACCCGGACTCTGGTCTTATCGCAGCGCGCGCGCCCTGATGACGGTCGCCCTGATCGGAACCACCATCCTGGCCATGCGGGCCGGATTCGAGGCCTGGGGCATCGAGGAGAAGCTCGACTACTACACCAGCACCACGATCGATGTGGCGTCCTATACCTACTACGGCGTAGGCCCCTTGTTGCTCACGCTCGCCTTCCTGATGTTGCTCAACGATCGCGCATTCGCCGAACTGGAGCGCCAGGCTTCGCTGGATCCCCTGACAGGCATTTTCAATCGCCGCAATTTCGAGCGGCAGGCACGTCGATTTCTGACGGCAGCCTCGCACCAGCGGCACAATCTGGCCCTGTTGTTGATCGACGCCGATCACTTCAAGAGCGTTAACGACCAGCACGGTCATCAGGTGGGTGATGAGGCCCTGCGGGCAATCGTCAAGGCACTGCAGTCGCAATTGCGCGGCGACGACCTGCTCGCCCGCCATGGTGGCGAGGAGTTCGTGGTCCTGCTGAAGGCACAGGATGCCGCGGCGGCTTGCGTCATTGCAGAACGCCTGCGGCTTGCAGTGGTCGAAGCGAGTTTCAGCCATGCCGGCGTGCCGGTACCGCTGCGGATCAGTATTGGGATCGCCTACGCCAGTATCCAGGGCGATCAATTGACCCAATCGATGCAACAACTGATCCGCCGAGCCGACTCGGCGCTGTATCTGGCCAAGCGTGAAGGACGCAACCGCTGTCGGCTGGCGGCGTAACCGATCGGCGCCCGCGCCCAGCTCGTCTTGCCGCACTGCGTCACGACTTGTCACAAATAACCGATATCCTCGCCACGCCCCGCGCCCGCAGGGACGCAAGAAAGCGCGGGACTCAGGCCGGAGCTGGCCTTCATTCGGGGAGTCACTGTATGTCGTGTATGCGCACCGCAAGCCGGGCGCTGGGCATCTGCCTTGCGTTCTCGTTTTCGCCCCTTACCCGGGCCGATGTGTTCATCAATGAATTCCACTACGACAACAATGGCACCGATACCAATGAAAAGGTCGAGGTCATCGCGCCTTCGGGCACCAATCTTTCGGGTTGGAAGATCGTGCTCTACAACGGTGGTGATGGCCGCCAGTACAGCACACTGAGTCTGAGCGGCACGACGACCAGCCAGTGTGGCGGACACGGTACCGCCGTGGTCACAGCGCCGGCCGCAACTGGTATCCAGAATGGCGGTCCCGATGGCCTGGCCCTGGTCAACGCCAGCAACGCCGTCGTCCAGTTTCTGAGCTACGAAGGCAGCTTTACCGCGATCGATGGGCCGGCCAGTGGACTGCTCAGCACCGCCGTGCCGCAGTCGGAGAGCAGCACCTCGCCGACCGGACAGTCCCTGCAGTTGGCCGGCACCGGCACCAGCTACAGCCAGTTCAGCTGGCAGCCCTCGCGCACCAGTTCCTTTGGCGCCTGCAATACCGGACAGACGCTCAGTGGTGGCGGTGGTTCACCGGCCACGCTCAGCAATGGCGTACCGCTCACCGGCCTGGCCGCAGCAACCGGCGCCAGCCTCAACTACACGATGCAGGTACCCGCCGGCGCCAGCAATCTGGTAATTGCCAGCAGTGGCGGCAGTGGCGATGCCGATCTCTACGTGCGCTATGGCAGCGCGCCGACAACAACGACTTATGATTGCCGCCCCTACCTCAGCGGCAACAACGAGAGTTGCAGTTTTCCGACGCCAACCGCCGGCACCTACCATGTGATGCTGCGCGCCTACAGCGCCTACTCCGGGGTCACGCTCAACGGCAACTACAGCACCGGCGGTGGTGATGTCGCGCCGACGCTGGTCAGCTCGACGCCGACCGCGGGTGCCAGCAATGTGGCGCTGGCCAGCAATATCACGCTGACCTTCAGCGAAGCGGTTACCGTGACCGGTACCTGGTTCACGATCAGCTGCGCCAACACGGGTGCGCACGCGGCCGTGGTGAGCGGTGGCCCGACGACCTACACGCTCAATCCTTCAACGGATTTTGGCGCGGTCGAAAGCTGTACGCTGAATCTGGTCGCCGCCAATATCCGTGACCAGGACGGCACCATCCAGCCGATGGCGAGCAATGTCAGCCGCAGTTTCACCACCACATCGGCAGCCAGCGGCTACTACGGTACGGTCAATCCGACGTCGGCCAGCGCGCTGCGCGGCTCGCTGCATCTGGTCATCGATGATCACATCCGCTTTGGCTACACCGCATCGAGCACCGATACCTGGGACGTGCTGGCGGTTGCCGATCAGGATCCGATGAACAGCACGCGCATTCTCGATATCTACAAGAATGTGTCCTATGCCAAGGCGACGGGCGGCAACAATTTCTACAATCGCGAACACACCTGGCCCAATTCGCTCGGTTTCCCAACCGATGGCGCCAGCAATTATCCCTACACGGATCTGCATATGCTGATGGCCTCGGACATCAGCTACAACAGCGCGCGCAGCAACAAGCCCTACGACAACTGCCCCTCGGGCTGTACCGAATATCCCACGCAGGCGACCAATGGCCAGGGCGGCGGCAGCGGGGTTTATCCGGGCAATTCCAACTGGACCAATAGCAGCGTCTTCCAGGTCTGGCACAAGCTCAAGGGCAATGTCGCGCGCGCGATGTTCTACATGGATCTGCGCTATGAGGGCGGCACGCATGGCGGCACCGGTGCCAGCGAGCCGGATCTACGCCTGACCAGCGATCTCAGTCTGGTAGTCGGTACCGGAAGCAATGCTTCGGTGGCCTATATGGGCAAGTTGTCGACCCTGCTGCAATGGCATCAGGACGACCCGGTCGACGCCAACGAGCAATTGCGCAACGAGGTCATCTACAGCTACCAGGGCAATCGCAATCCGTTCGTCGACAATCCACAGTGGGTGGCCTGCATCTACCAGTCGGTCTGTCCCTGATCCACGTCAAAAGCGGGGCTGCGAATCGCAGCCCCGCGGCGACCGCCGACCTCGGGCTGATGCACGCATGACCCGGTGCACTTCGGGTGGTTGTGCAGAAACTATTTGAGAGCGGCGTCAATCTGATCGATACGAACCACGATGTGTTCGTGCTGCTGACTCTTGCCGATCACGAAGTCCTTGCGAATCTCGGTGACCAGCATGCTGACATCGCGACCATCAACGACCAGGGTGACGCCGCGTTTGTCATCGCGACTCTGTTCGAGGAGAGAAAGCAAAGGATCGGCGCTTGCCGCCTGCACCAGATTGGCGACGAACAGGAGGAGCGCCGCCGCCGTTGTCTGGGAGGAAGCTGAGTTGAGGATCCTGCGCATGGTGTACTCCTATGTGGGTGTGCAATGGTGCCGGTGTTTTCGGCAATCCGCGGCCAGGTGCGGTTCTGCGATTTGGTGAATCGTCCAGCCGGCTATCGGTGTCGGCGTTCTCAGGTTAGCCGCTCATGCAGGCTACCCGGGCGCCAAATCCTCAGTTCAGGTCGAATGGGTGCATTGCATTGCATTGCATTGCATTGCATTGCTGCGCTCGCCCAGCTCGATCTCGGCAAGAGGCATCCTGGGACTCAGGCTCCGCAGGCCGCTCCGCCGCGACGCAACGGTATTCCGCCAACACTGCGCGATCCAGATGGTGCGCATATTTCATCGGCCGAGCAAAGCTCTGTTTGTCGCCGGCGCCACGGACCACAACCGCGCGCATTCGATAACGCTGCGCTCATCTGTGTCACCGGTGTCCGGGTTAGACTTCGCTGGACAGCACCTCCGCCTGCCAAAGATCCTGCCATGGCTACTGATCAGCTACCGCTGCTCGAAACAGATCGCCTCATCCTGCGCCCGACCGCACTTGAGGATTTTCCACGCTGGGCCGAACTGATGGTCGATCCGCTGGCCACCCGCTACATCGGTGGCGCGCAAACTCCATCGATGGCCTGGCGCAGCCTGATGGCAATGGCCGGAGCCTGGACATTGACCGGCGTGTCGATGTTCTCGCTGGTAGATAAGCGCAATGGGCAGTGGCTGGGCCGTTGTGGACCCTGGCAGCCCGAAGGTTGGCCCGGCACCGAAGTCGGTTGGAGTCTGCACCCGGACGCACAGGGCTTCGGCTATGCGACCGAAGCGGCGCGTGCCGCGATCGACTACGCCTTCGATGTGCTCGCGTGGACCGATGTGATCCATTGCATCGATCCGAAAAACACCGCATCGCAAAAGGTCGCCGAGCGACTGGGCTCACGCAATCGTGGGCCAGGCCGCATGCCGCCTCCGCATGAGCACGCGCCCTGCGATCTATGGGGGCAGACGCGGGCACAATGGCGGAGCCGCAGCTGAGCAGGGCGACTGCCAGCGCTGTTATCAGGCGGCGGGTATGGCCAGTCTTTGCAGTAGCTGGGCCAGGCTGATCACATCCTGATCGTTATGCGCCAGCACACGACGCAGGTCGCGGGCATCGCCGCGCGTGAGGTAGGTACGCCAGGCGCGCGGCGCTTCCGAGCCCGGCAGGTCATCTTCACGCAATACGCCGAGTAGTTGTCGCTCGATGGTCGCGAGTCGACAGTTTTCCCAGACCCCGCGATAACGCCGCCGCACCGGAAACAGCAGATCAAGATGGCGCAGTCCAGTCAGCGGATTATCCAGTCTGGCGAGCCGATAGCGCGTCGCCAACAGGGGCGCGTCATAGCAGCGTCCGTTGTAGCTGACCAGCACGTGCTCGGGCCGCAACCAGCGCGAAAAATGTTCGAGCATCGCCGACTCCGCAGCCAGGGTGGCCAGATACAGTTGGCGCACGCGCAGGCGCTGATCGGGCCAGTCGGCGACGCCGATCATGAAGGCGCGCGTGCCGGTGCCACCGGACAATCCGGTCGTCTCAGTATCGAAGTGGATCAGCTGCCGGCGATCGAGGTGCTCGAATCCGGGTACTTCGGTATGCAGAATCGAATCCGCCGGATCGATGTCGAGGAATCGCTCGCAGTAGCGCAGGCCAGGTGCAAGCTCGATGCCCGGAAGTGTGCCATCGACGGCAATCTGCGCCGTCGCGCTGCGCAGACGCAGGCCGAGCAGGCGACGCAGGCTGTCGAGTTCGATCGTCGCCGGAGTACCCATGGCCACCGCCGGAATGGAAACCAATCCGCTCGGCCGTGGCGATCCGGCACCTCCGGCTTGTCGCTGCAGACGTTCGAGGCGCTCGATCAGCGCGCTCATCGCCGACCCAACAGAACAAGGACCTGCAGGCCGAGCGCGCGCGGTGTGTTGGCGGCCTGCTCATCGCTCGCGAGAATCGGTCCGACGCAGGCCGGGCAACCAGCACGGCAGGTGCAGCCCTGGATCAGTGCGCGCGCCTGCTCGATCAGCTCAACCTGTCGCCGCCACAGCGGATCACTCAGTCCGACGCCGCCCGGATAGTTGTCGTACAGATACACCGTAGGAATAAAGCTCGCCGCAGTGCCGATATCGGCGAGACCGCCATCGGCGGCGCGCAACTGACCGCGACCGCGACCATCGGCCGCGGCGAACCAGGCACCATCGGCGCTGCCCACCGATTTCTGCAGATCGCGCGCCTCGGCCATCACTGCGACCGTAGCGACCAGATGCAGGGCATAAGCAGCACACAGAAAACCATCGAGCGCGTCTTGACGACTGCCGAAGGCGGCATCGAGCACTCCCTGCGGCAACTGCCACCACATCGCGGTCGTGTGCAATTCCTGATCGGGAAGATTGACCGGGCCGTAGCCGATGTTCTCGTGGCTGTAGTAGCGGATTTTCTTGTAGCCGGAGACCCGGCGCACCACATGCACCTCGCCGTGCAGCGCGCTGCCGCTGCCGGCGATGCTGCCGTCGAATCGCTCGAGCACCTTCAGGCGCGTGTAGTCGATGGCATCGGTGTAGTAGTCAACATGGGTGCGCGTGACGTAAGCCTTGCGGCCTTCCCAATCGAGTCGCTCAACTTGATAGGGCAGGGCCTGGATCATATGGATCGCACCTTCGTACAAGGTCAGGGCCGCGGCGGAGTAATCTACTTCAGCGATGATGGTCTGCCGACCGCCGGTGCGATCCACTACGACAAAATTGCCATCGGCGACCGAGCGCAGTGAGACCGCATTGGCGGGATAGCTATCGGCAATCCATTCCCAGCGCGCGCCTTCGCGATGCAGTACGCCACTCTCACCGAGTACCTGCAGGAAGGGATCGGCGGTGCCTGTGCCAAATTGATCGCCGTCGTGAAACGGCAACTCGAACGCGGCGCAGCGGATATGGTCGAGCAGGATCAGTGGCTGGTCGGCGTGCAGTCGCGCGTGCTCGGGCGCCGCACCGGAGAAAAATTCCGGATGACGGATCAGGTATTGATCGAGCGGATCGCTGCTGGCGACCAGGATGCCGAGCGCCGGTTGCTGGCGGCGTCCGGCACGACCGAAGCGCTGCCAGGTTCCCGCAATCGATCCCGGATAACCATTGAGCACGACCACATCGAGACTGCCGATGTCGACGCCCAACTCAAGCGCCGAGGTGCTGACCACACCATCGATATGGCCGGCACGCATGGCACGCTCGGCGTCACGGCGCTCGCTCGGCAGATAACCACCGCGGTAGGCGCGGATGCGCGCCGGCTTGCGCGGATCATGATCGAAGACATCCTTCAGATACTTGGTAAGTACCTCGACCATCAGCCGCGATTGCGCAAACACCAGGGTCTTCAATCCAGCACGGATCGCGAGACGAGCGATCCGGTTCGACTGCGAACGCGCCGATGCGCGCAGACCCAGGTCCGGGTTGCGCACCGGTGGATTCCACAGCAGTACATGCTGCTCGCCGCGCGGCGCGCCGCTGCGGGTGATGGCGGTGACCTTGCGCTCGATCAGTGCCTCGGCATGCGCCTGGGGATTGCCGATCGTCGCCGAGCAGAGGATGAACTGCGGCGTGCTGCCATAGAACGCGCAAACCCGGCGCAGTCGGCGCAGCACATTGACCAGGTGCGAGCCGAACACGCCGCGATAGCTGTGGATCTCGTCGATGACGATATAGCGAAGATTTTCGAAGAACTGCGCCCACTTGGTGTGATGCGGCAAGATGCCCTGGTGCAGCATGTCGGGATTGCTGACAACGACACTGCCATGCAGACGGATCGCCTGCCGCGCATCGCCCGGCGTATCGCCATCGAAAGTATGCGCGCGCAGACCGAGATCGCCGGCGCGATTGAGTTCAAGCAATTCACTGACCTGATCCTGGGCCAGTGCTTTGGTCGGAAAAAGATACAGCGCACGACTCGACTGCGTCATTGCCGCGGTGACCACCGGCAGGGTGTAGCAGAGGCTCTTGCCGGACGCCGTCGGCGTGACCACCACGACATCTTCGCCGCGCTGCACGGCCTCCCAGGCCTCGGCCTGATGGCTGTACAGCTGATCGATCCCGCGCGAGCGAAGGGCGCGACGCAAGGCATCCGGCAGCGCATCGGGCAGCGGTCGATAGTCGGCAGAACGCGCCGGCAGCACGCTATGCCCGGTGATCCGCTCAGCATATTTGCGGCGCAGCGCTGCGCCCAGCTGCGCGGCATTGGCGCGTTCTGCTGGCGCCCCATTGCGCTCGGACAGGATCAACTCGGACTGGATCGCAGACATGGTCGGCACCGGCGGCGTGAGCGGGTGCCATGGATGGGGCATCGCCGTCTCAGCAGTTGAGACGGGAACGCGCGTCGCGTCATCCGGTCGCTGCGATACGAACCTGAAAAATAAACGGATCGGCCATCAAGAAGATCACATTGCGTTCGGGTCCACCGAAGCAGAAATTGGCGACGCCGGGCGCGCAGATCTCGCCGATCAGCTCGCCGCCCGGATTGAACACCTGCAGGCCGCTCGCCGACGAGCTATACACGTGTCCCTCGCTGTCCACTTTCAATCCGTCCGGAATGCCCGGCGTAACCACCGCGAACAGACGCCCATTGCGCAGATGGCGGCCATCGACGACATCGAAGGCACGAAGATGATGCGGAAGATTTGGAAAGTAGGAGCCCGGCCCCTGGATCGCCGCGCTGTCGTTGATGTACAGAATCGACTCATCGGGCGAAAACGCCAGCCCATTGGGCTTGTTGAAATCATCGGCGACGACGCTGAGCTGCTGCGTCTTCGGGTCGAATCGATAGACGTAGTCGCCGATCATCGGCGCATCCTTGAACCCTTGCAGGGCGCCATAGGACGGATCGGTGAACCAGATCGAGCCATCGCGCTTGACCACCACATCATTGGGCGAGTTGAAGCGCAGCCCGCGCCATTCATCGACCAGGGTCTCCAGAGCGCCATCCGGCAAGGTCAGGCGCGAGATGCGCGCGGGCAGGGCGCGCGTGCCCTGCTCGCAAATCAGTAAGCGGCCTTCGTGATCGAGCGTCATGCCATTGGCGACCCGCGCGGCAATCGGCAGCACTTGATCGGCGCGCACCGTATAGGGAAAGCGCGTGGTATCCAGCCTCAGCCGGCGTACCTGTACGGCCTTGGAGCCTGAAATCGGCGCCTCGCTGCTCACCGGCGTGGTGGTGAAATACAACGACTGCTCTTCGGCAACGTAGACCGGTCCCTCGTGGGCATTGGTCTGCATCAGCGTGGCGAACCCCGGCTCGGTGCCGAGCACGGCGGAAAATTCCGCGGCGTGCGCAACAAAGTGCGCGCCCGTATCGGTCCCGCGATCATCAAGTTGGTTCATGGAGTATTCCGACCTTGGCCAAGCCCGATGCACAGGCTACGCGCACAGCGCTGGTCTGCCAGCTGCCAAGTCTTTCAGCTTGACAGCCGAGGCTTCGAGGACGCACGTCCGGTGCAGACAATGCCTCCTCTGCGCACCGCCGACGGGGTCGGGTTCGATCGAGCTGCCCTGAATGCGCCTATCGAACAAGAGTTGGGTCCGCACAGGAACCGCGAGGCTGCCGAGATCAGCGGTCCGCTGGAGCCCCCGCACGACGCTTTCAACGCGGCGCTAAGCCTTGGCGTTTGCTTCCAAGCGTCTGGCCGGCCGACCGTTTGGGTCGAATTTCTGCCCTGAGTCATTGATCCTTCTAAAAATCATCGCAATTGTGTAATTATGTGACCTCACCATGGCTGATCCGGTATGGCGTCAATTTCCGAGTAAGTGAAAGTGGGCAGGATTCAGCCGGGCAGGGCGATACCTGCCGGTACCTGGGGATCTGCATCGAGTCGACACTTCGGTAGCGACGTCGACGGGTGTTGGTTGATGCAACCAAAAGTGCTGGTCGGGCCGCTGCCCGAATCCGGTTGGAACGCTGCGCAAAGGGATGTCGATGAAGCACGCATTGTGGAAGAACGGCCTGCGCTGGAAGTGTGGCCTGGCCTTGCTGCTGGTCGCTGCGGGGGTCCTCGCCCAGACGGTTCCGCCTGATCTGGGCGCGCCGCCGGAAGGCGCCGCCTGTGTCGTCAGCGCGGGCAACCGGGTAGCGCCCCTGCGTCCCGATGGCAGCTACGCGATCTTTGGCATTCCAGGAAATCTCGGCGCGATTCGCGCCCGCGCCACCTGCTCGGATGGCAGTGTCGGCCAGAGTGCGGTGGGTTTTACCGACCCGATTGCCGCTGCCACCGTCGAACTTGGGCCGATAACTTTCGGTCAGCTTGATCCGGTGCCGATTGCGGTCGAGCTCAGTGCACCGTCGCGCCAACTCGGCAGCGGTGAAGATTCGCAATTGCAGGCGACGGCGGTCGGCGCCAACGGCATTCAACTGGACGTCACGCCGCGCAGCGCGGGCAGCGTCTACACCATTTCAAATGATCTGCTCGCCACCGTCACCGAAAACGGACTGGTGCACATTTACCCGCAGTTCGCACCGGGCTCATCCAGCCGCGTTGTCGCCAGTGTCACCACCGAAGGCAGCGTATCGGCAACCTTTATGTATCTGCTCGGTCCACGCGGCAGCCTGACCGGTAGCGTGATGCAGCCTGATGGGCTCACACCCGTTGTGGGCGCCGAGGTTTCGGTGCTGCGTCTGCAGCCGATGGAGCAGGCCGGCACCGTCATCACCGGGGCCGATGGACGGTTCTCCATGCCTGGCGTCAATGCGGGCAGTTTCGTGGTCTCGGCGATCAACCCGGCGACCGGCGATCGCGCGCTGAGCTATGCCCGCATTGCCCTTGAGGGCGAAGTCGTCGACGTCCAGTTGCGGCTCAATGGCCTGGGTCGCGTCGAGGTCACGGTGCTCGATGCGCTTGACGCGCCAGTCGCTGCCACCGAAGTCACTTTTACCGCGCTGGGCGCCTATCGTGACGTACGCGCGTTGCCGACCGATGCCGGCGGACTGGCCGCATTCCAGGGCGTCGCCGCCGGCGATTTCACGGTTTCGGTGCGCGATCCGGTGACCCGCCTGATCGGCACTGCGGTCGCACGCGTTGCGCCCGGCCAAGTCTTGCCGGTGACCTTGAAGTTGCAACCGATCGGCGAAATCCGCGGTCGCGTATTCGATGTCGACGGCAGCACCCTGCGCGCCGGTGTGCAGGTACGCATTCTCAGTCGTGAACGCGGCATCATCACCCAGGCGATCAGCGCTGCAGATGGCACATTCGCCTTCGATACCCTGCCAATCGCCGACAGCCCGTTCACCCTGGATGCGTTTGTCGACGGCCGTTTGCGCGCCCGCCTGCCTGGTGTCGTGCTGGCCGCGGCCAACGAAATTCTGAACCGCGATATCGTGCTTGCCCCGGTCGGCACGGTCAGCGGTCACGTGGTCGGCGGTGGCGGCACCTTGCCCGATGCGCGCGTGGTCCTGCAGTCACTCGAAGGATTGCGGCTGAGTTTCGAGGCGCGCAGTGACGCCAGTGGAAGGTTCTTCTTCCCGGCAGTTCCGGTCGGTGATTTCGAACTGTTGGCCACGGCCGTCAACGGCCAGA
The DNA here is from genome assembly GCA_043738015.1 of Lysobacterales bacterium. GTDB lineage: Bacteria > Pseudomonadota > Gammaproteobacteria > Xanthomonadales > Ahniellaceae > 0-14-3-00-62-12. Next base: position 7,401 of record JAYSZM010000199.1, on the reverse strand, counting down.
CTGGTCGCGCCCTCGGTCGCGTCAACAGCGACGCCGACCAGGTGAACATCGATGTCGCGATTGTTGATGACACCATGGTCGGTGTGGTCTATCAGCGCGATGGCGTTACCCCGGTCGGCGCAGGTGTCAGCGTCTATCTGGCGCCGAAATCGCTCGGTGCGCGCTATAGCTATGACGGCATCGCCAATGTGCTCGCTACCGAAACCGACGCCAATGGACGCTTTGGGTTCATCGTCGCCGCGACCGGCACCTATTACGTGCAGGCCGAGCAGGATCTGGAACGCGGCCGCTCCGAACTCATTGTCGTCAATCTCAATCCCAGTCAGCCCCTGCAGGCCCGGGTGGTCTATCTCGCCAAGGGCACGGTCTCGGGCAGTGTGCGTGACGTCAATGGCGTGGCTCAGGTCGGAATTCCGGTCACGGTACGCAGTGAAGGCGCCTTTACCCTGGATCGTCAGACCCAAACCGATGCCAGCGGCAACTACACGATGAGTGGCGTGTTCGCCGGTGACATCGTGGTGACCGCGCGCAACCCCGCCACGGCATTGGCCGGTCAGGGCAGCAGTCGACTGATCGCCGAGGGCGAAGCCGTCTCGGTCGATATCACGCTGGCCGCGACCGCAACGATCAGCGGCCGCGTGCTGCAACGCGCCGGTGCAATCAGCCCGGGCCCGGTTCGCATCAGCCTGCGTCGCAATGGCGCGCAGATCGCCCTGGGCGAGTTTGCCAGCGGCGATTCCTACAGTTTCGAACTGGTTCCAATCGGAGAGTTCGAACTGATCGCCGAAGAGCTACCCACCGGCGACAAGGGCGTTGCGACCACGCGCATCGCCGCAGCCAACGACGACAAGCAGATCGACATTCGACTGGTCGGCCAGGGTGCAATCACGGTCAGTCTGATTGATGCGGGCGGCCTGCCGGTACCGGGTGCCAAGGTCACCGCGAGCACTCTGCGACCATTCGCCGAAAGCCAGCAGTTGACCAGCGATGGCAATGGTCAGGTCAGCTTCGCCCGCGTGTTTGCGGGCGACTTCAGCATCAGCGCGAGCAAGCAATTGGCGCTCGGCGCACTCGGCGGATCGGCCAGCGGAACCCTGCTGCCGAATCAGCAGATCAATATCGAAATCACCATGAGTACCCTGGTACTGGGTGCTGTCTCGGGCGTGGTCTATCAGCCCGATGGCATTACCCCGGCGGGTGCCGGCCTGGTTGTGCGCATGCTGCCCGAGCCGTTTTTGAATGCCTTCGTCGGCACCACTGATGGCGAAGGCCGCTATCTGTTCAACGATGTGCCGGCCGGCAGCTATACGGTCGATGTCCTGCGCTTCTTCAATCCACTGGTCTGTCCGCAGCGCGATCGCGTGCGTGGCCGCGCCAGTGGTGTGCAGGTTCAGCAGCAGGGCGCGGTCACCACCGCCGACGTGCAACTGATCGGCGATGGCGTGGTGCGCGGTCGGGTGACCAATGAGCAGGGCAATCCAGTCGCGGGCATCGAAGTGCGGATGACCAATCCTGATCCGGTCTACGGCCTCAACGTGACCTGTGTCGGACGCACCACTTATGACCGCAATACCGATGCTGACGGCAACTATGTGATCGAGGACGCACCGCCCGGTGACTTCACCATCACCGCCGAGAACAGTGCGCGTACCCTGCGCGCCGAAGGCCGCGGCCGCGTGCGCTTTGACGGCGACGAAGCCATTGTCGATCTGGAATTGATCGACAGCGCGATCACCATGCCGTACACGCTGTACGACGCCAATGGCTTCCGGTTCGATGTGACTGGCAATGGCGCAATCGGCAATGGCACCAATAATGTCTACGCCGGATCGGCGCCAGACAACGCCGGCATGCGTCTGGAAATTATCCAGGGCGGCATCGCGGTACCTTTTACCAATGGCAATGGCAGCGTTGGCCGCCTGGTCAAGAGCGGGCAGCAGATCGATGTCGACGACAGCGTTCCGGCCGGATTATTCGTAACCAGGCAGGTCTACGCGCCGCGCGCTGGCTATTTCTCGCGCTATCTGGAGATTCTCGAAAACCCGACCGATACCGCGATCACCGTCGATGTCCGCGTCAAGTCGCACCATCGTGCCTCCAATTCCAATCCGCGTGTGGTTGATACTTCCGACGGCGATCAGATCCTCACCATAACCGCGGGCGCGCAGCGTGATCGCTGGGCCATCATCGACGATCAGCAGGATGCCGATCCATTCGTCACTGGATCGATTCCGGCCACCGGCCATCTGTTCGATGGACCGGATGCGTCGACCCAGGTCGCCTCGGCTGCCTACGATCTGATCGGCCAGACCGGTCGCCTGATCTATCGCTGGGATGGCATCACCATCGCGCCGGGGCAGCGAGTGATCCTGATGCACTTCACGCTGAACCAGATGAATCGTTTTGCCGGGCGCGAAGCGGCGATGCGACTGTCCGGTCTGCCGCCCGAGGCCATCGATGATCTGACCACCGACGAGCGCCAGGCGATTGCCAACTTCGTTGTGCCGGAAATCTCCGCGTTGGCAGCTCTACCCAATCTCGATGCCGGTCGCCTCGATGGCCGCGTCTTCAGTGGCGACGGCGTCACCGCAATTGCCGCCGCCGATGTGCGCTTCAAGAGCAAGCACCCGCTGTTCGGACGCGTGCGCAACCGGACGACCAACAGCGCCGGTTATTTCGAGTTCCATTCGACGCTGGATGGCACGGCATCAAACTATGTCATTCCAGTGCACGGCTTCGACCTCAGCGCCAGCTACGCGCGGACCGGAGCGGCGAGCGCGTTGACGCCGGGTGAATTCGATGCCGGCACGACCAGCGAAACCCAGGATCTGATCTTTGTCGGTCAGGGCGATGTACGAGGATTGGTCAAGCGCCACAACGATGCCCTTGTAGCCTCGGCGGCGGTGAATCTGTGTCGCCTCAATAATCGCAGTCAATGCAGCGACGTTCAGCTCAATCCGTCGAACTCGGCAACCAGCGGGGCCGACGGCAGTTTCGTGATGTATGCCAATACACCGCGCCAGTACTATTTGTTTGCCAGCAAGGCGCATCCGCAAAATCCACGCGGCGGCGGCGCGCGACCGATTCTCGGCGCGGGGACGGTGACCGTTACCGCCGGCGATACGGCAGTGGCCGATGCGATCATGGAGCCCACCGGCTCGATCACCGGCATCGTGCGCGCAGCGGACAATACGCCCGTGGTCGATGCCTGGGTGGATCTCTATCTCGTGGTCGGCGGTGGCCAGCAGCTGGCCCGCGGCACCCGCACCGATACCGCCGGTCGCTATCGATTGTTCGATGTGCCGCTGGGCCCGGTGCACTTGATTGCGCAGGATGATGCCAGCGCCGCGCAGGGAACGATTGACGCCAGTATCTCGGTCGATACCGAGACGGTAGCCGATATCAGTCTGCGACCGTTCGGCGCCGCCCACGTCCAGGTCAATTACGCACGCGGGGCGACCGCTGGCGGTGCCTACGTCCGCACCAGCCAATCCAGGCAGGGCTTCGCGGACAGCAATGGCCGGATCAGTTTCCAATTGCCCGAGGGCATGCATACCGTTACCGCCGATCATCCTGATGACAACAATCCGGTATTGCGAGGCAGCGCGATCGCGACCATCAGCGCACCTGGCGAGCAGGTCAATGTGCTCATCACCCTGGGACCGGCAGGCTCGGTGCGCGGCACCATCGTGCGTCCAGACGGCACCACGCTGGCAGATGGCTTCCCCTACACGCTGCAGCAGCTCAGTGGCGCCGGCAATGAAACGCGCAGCGCCAACACACTGAACACCGGCAACTATCGCGCCGATGGCCTGCCGATCGGGCATTACGTGATCACCGCCTACGATGCGGCACAGGATCGCTACGCCGACGCCGAGTTTGTGCTCAGCGAAGATGGCGAGGAAGTGGTGGTCGATTTGACCCTGCTGGAGAATCGCATCGCGCTGCCGGCCGATCTCAGAGACGCAAACCGCTTCCGCTTTGACGTTCAGCGCTCCGGTGCACTCAATCAGGGCAGCGGAAACTTCAACGTGGCCGCGGCGACGCTCGAGGTCAACGGACAAGCCTACGTCGGAGAAACCAGCGCCTGGCTGGAAGCGCAACGCCGCCAGTTCCTGATCGCGCAGCCCGCGGCCATTGATGGCGTCCAGGTCAGCCGTCGCATCTATGTGCCACGCGGGGCCTACTACGCGCGCTACCTCGAAATTTTCGAGAACCCGGGCAGCGAGACTCGTGTGCTGCAGGTACAGCTGCGCAACCAGATGGCGGGCGGTGCTGTGCTGGCCACCTCGAGCGCAGATACCGACGTCAGTCCTGCGGATCGTTGGGTCAGCTTCGACGATGCCGTGGACGAGGACATCCTGCTGCGCGACAACCAGATTGCGCCCGCGGCCTTTGTCTACGCCGGTATCGGCGCGGCGCAGTCGCCCGATAGCGTCGCGCTCGATCTGGTCGCAGATCGTCCGCGCCTGAGCCAGCGCTGGTCTGCGCTGAGCATCCCTGCGGGCGGTCGTGTGGTGCTGATGCATTTCGTGGCCCAGCAGATCAACCGTGCAGGTATCCGGGCGGCCGCCGAGCGACTGGTGCAATTGCCACCCGAGGTGCTTGCCGATCTTGATCCGGCCGATCGCAACGCGATCGTCAACTTCGTCATGCCCACGCCGGAAGCCGAGCCACTGCCCGCGCTACCGTCGTTGACCGGCAGCATCACCGGTACAGCTTTTGAAGGCGATGAACGCACTCCGGTGCGCGCTGCGCGGATCACGGCACAGTCGACGCACCCGCTGTTCAACCGAATCTGGGGCAAGATACCCGATCCGTACTGCCCGCCCGGTACAGGAGTGGGCAGCCTGCGTTCGCTGAGCAGCGTGCCGCCCAATCAGCCCAATCCACCGGTGCTCGGCAGCTTCAGCCTTCAGGGACAACTCACCGCGAACGACTCGATCGCCCTGCCCGAAGGCGTGCCAGTGCGCCTGGTCGCCCAGGAAGCCACAGCCTGCTTCAGCGGTGCTGCCGGCCATCCCTGGACGCACGTGCCCTCGCGCGCCGAGTTGGTCTCGCCGAGCGCTGAGCGCAATGTGGTCTGGGATACCGGCGTACTGACCGGTACCGTGGTCGGCTCGGCGGATTTTTCGATCACCAGTGGCCGGCTCTATCGCTCGATCGACAATCCCGATCCGTACGACTACATGTACGTGCCGATCGGTGCCGACGGCAGCTACGTTTATCCGGGGCTGCTGCCCGGCATCTACGACCTGCTGTTTGACACCCAGCATCCGGATCGCGCCGGCAGTGATGTGCTGCGTGGCCAGCGCAGCCAGGTCATCGTCGAGCTCGGCGAAATCACCGTGACCGATCTGCAATTGCAGCCTACCGGTCGCGTCCAGGGTGCCATCGTCACCTACACCGGCGAGCAATCGGTCGGGGCCAGGGTCATCCTCAGTGGTCTCGCCGCCGATCAGGAATACGACCAGTGCGCCAGTGACTGTGTGCCGCAGACCCTGTCCAAGCATCGCGGCAAACGCGCGGTGACTCGTGAAGTGCTCACCGACAGCCTCGGTCGTTATGCGTTCGCAGCCGTGCCAAGCGGCGCCTATACAATGACCGTGGTCGATCCGATTTCCGATGGCCGCAAATCGGTCGCGCTCAGCGTCAGCACCGATCAGACCACGGTGCAGAACATGATCCTGCTCCAGTTGGGTCGAGTGGATCTGACGGTGCAGACCGCAGGTGGAACGCCAGCCGCCGATGCCTATGTGCACCTGTACGCTGCCGCGCAGGGCTTCGAGGAAGTTTCCGGTCGCACCAATGGCCTCGGCCAGCTGACCATCGCCAATATTCCCGAGGGTGCATACACCGTGCGCGTGCGCGATCCGCGTTTCCCCAATGCGGGTTACATGGATCGAACCACCAGCGGCGCGATCATCAGCCAGGGCCAGGCCGATACGCGTCTCGTGCAACTGCGCGCGGCGGCCTCGCTGGCGATCCATGTGATCGACAGCAGCAGCGGTGGATCCGGAATTTCCGGGGCGACCGTCAGCGTGATCGACGGCCGTGGCACCAGCAACCTCGGCAATACCAATGCCTCAGGCGATATCTCGGCGACGGCCGTACCCGATGGCACGGTGGCGGTGCGCGCCCGCGCCCGTATCGGCAATATCGATCGCGAGGGCATCGTCAATGTCGTGGTCAATGCCGGCAATGACAATCAGACCGTAGCGGTGACCGTGGATCTCGCACTCGCACTGGTCTCGTTGCCGCGCAGCCTGTACGACGCCAATCGCTCGAGCTACGACATCCAGCGCGATGGTGCCGGCTGGCGCTTGGCCGAGCTACGCATCAGCGGCGTGGCATTCACGGGGGCAAGCACCGCCTCACAACAGTTGGGACAGCGTCAGTACCAGATCGAGCAGACCGCGCCGCTGGCCGGGCTCAGCGTCAGTCGCAAGGTGCACGTGCCGCGCAATGGCTACTACGCGCGCTATCTCGAAGTGCTGGAAAATCCGACGGCCGCCGCGATCACCGTGGACGTGCTCCTGAGCGCGCCCGGCGATTCATACGAAACCGTCCGCGACACCAGCAGTGGAGACAGCACGCTCAGCAATGAGGGGGTCGATCGCGACCGCTGGTTCAGCGTGGGCTCGTTCTCAACCAGCCAACTCGACACCACGGTCTACATCGCAGGCGGCGCTGGCGCTGCCTTGCCGGATGCCGAGTTGTCGCATGAATACGTAGCGCAATTTGGAACCTACGAATCACGCATCGCCTGGAACGCCGTGACCGTACCTGCCGGAGCCCGCGTCGTGCTCATGCACTTTGTAGCCCGCCAGAGCGATCGCCTTGCCGCAATCGCCAGCGCCGAGCGACTCGCCCAACTGCCACCGGAAGTCCTTGAGGGACTGATCGACGAACCCGCTGCCGGCATCCTGACTCATGTCGTACCGCCGGATGGTCAGAGCGCCTTGCCGCCGCTGCCGAGCCTGCTCGGCCGTATCGGCGGCCGCGTGCTCGAAGGCGACGGCAGTACCGTGGTCGGAGCCCTGCTCACCGCACGCAGCCAGAATCCCTTGTACAGCCGGGTCTGGAACGCTTACGAGTTGACAGGTCTGCAGAGCTCGGCCGAAGGCGTCTACGTATTCGACGGCGTGCTGAGCGACGACCATCTTTCCGTGGCCGTTCCGGTCGACGCCGCCGTTGAATTCATCGCTGAACATCCGCAGTCGCTCGAGTCAGCGACCGCGCTGGCGACACTGACGCCGGCAGCGCCGCAGACCACGACCGATGTGCAGTTCAATTCCGGTCTGCTGCATGGCCGTGTACTCGGCGCGTTCCAATACACGCCGATCGCGGGAACCGTACGCGCCTATGTCGGCGCGTCCTTGCGTGCCGAGTCCAGCTTCG
>JAYSZM010000198.1:0-31456 GCA_043738015.1 Lysobacterales bacterium | reverse complement strand
TCACTTCGGCCGAGCGCTAAAGTACACCGGTTTTGGTGGGCAGGGACTGCAGGTGCGGGATCTTCTGCATCCGGACGATCTCTGCAACTTGGTGGAACTGCAGCTGCAGTCATGGGATCGGGTGTCGGGATGTACCTATAACGTTGGTGGTGGCCGCAGTGGCTCAGTGTCGTTGCAAGAATTCACCCAGCTGTGCCAGGAAGTGGTCGGCCGTTCGGTGGAAATTGGCCAGGACCCGACGACCAACAGTGTCGACATTCCCTGGTACGTCAGCGATCACAGCAAGATTTCCAGCTTGCTTGGCTGGGCACCGAAGCATACGCCGCGGTCGATTGTCAGCGGCATTGCCGATTGGGTGCGCGCGAATGAAGAGCGCTTGGCTCGCGTCATTGAATGAAGCGCTTTCAATCAATTTCACAGGGGGAATGACTTGAGCACGGTAATCGTCACCGGATCATCGGGGTTGATTGGCAGTGAGACGGCGCGGTTCTTTCATGAGCAGGGTTTCGACGTGGTCGGAATCGACAACGACATGCGTGCTTACTTTTTCGGGCAAGATGCGTCGACAAGCTGGAACACGCAGCAACTGAACAGCACGCTCCCGCGTTTTCGGCATGTGTCGCTGGATATACGCGACACACCAGCGATCGAAGCGCTGTTCCAACACTACGGCAATGCAATCTCACTGGTCGTGCATTGCGCGGCGCAACCTAGTCACGACTGGGCCGCGCGCGAGCCGATGACGGACTTCTCCGTCAATGCCACCGGCACCTTGGTCGTTCTGGAGGCGACTCGCAAGTTTGCTCCAGATGCCGTGTTCATTCTTACGTCCACCAACAAGGTCTATGGCGATGCACCCAACAGCTTGCCACTGATCGAAACGGATACGCGCTGGGAGCTGGACCCCGCTCACCGATGGAGTGAGCACGGAATCGACGAGTCCATGAGCATCGATCAGACCATGCACAGTATTTTCGGCGTCAGCAAAGTGGCGGCCGATGTGATGGTGCAGGAGTACGGCCGTTACTTCGGCATGCGTACAGGCGTGTTTCGTGGTGGCTGTCTCACCGGCCCCGCGCATTCAGGCGCCGAGTTGCATGGCTTCTTGGCCTATCTTGTCCGCTGCGCAGTCACCTCGCGTCCATACACGATTTTCGGATACAAGGGAAAGCAGGTGCGCGACAACATCCACTCCAACGATCTGGTTCAATGCTTCTGGCACTACTTCCGTGATCCCAAGCCCGGAGCCGTTTACAATATGGGCGGATCGCGCTACAGCAACTGTTCCATGCTCGAAGCCATTGGGTTGATCGAGGAGATCAGTGGCCATGTTGTGCAGTACAGCCTCTCTGATGCCGCGCGTTCTGGCGATCACATCTGGTGGATCAGCGATGTGAGTCGCTTTCAGCGCGATTTCCCGGCTTGGTCCTATAGCTACGATCTGCGCGAGACGCTTCGCGAAATGATTGATGTTGCCAAAGAACGCTATTGAGAACTGCGACGATGACCGATGAGCTTTTTGTTGGTGTCACCACCTGGAACAGTGAGCTGTTTCTCGAGCACTGCCTGCGCTCGATTCAGAAAACGACCGAAGGCGTACGCGTGCGAATCGGAGTGGTCGATAATGTGTCCACGGACCGGTCGGCGCAAATTGCCCGCGATCTCGGCATCGAAGTGCATATTGAACGTTGCAGCCAGGCGATCGCCTTGAATAGGCTGCTCGCGATGTCCAACGCACGCCATACGCTGCTGCTTCATTCGGATGTGATCCTGTTGTCGCCGAGGTGGTATCAGACCTGCGCGCGGCGACTCGATGGCAACGTGGCGCTGGTCTCGCCCGAGGACATAGGCTGCGGGCCGATGACCAGACCTTACGGGGCCGAAATGCCCGAAAGCTGTTTCATGCTGTTCGACACAGCGAAGGCGCGAGCCGCCCGGAACTGGACCTGGATACGCCGACGCGGAATCCCCTGGCCCAAGTTGCATCTGGACTTCGATAACTACTTTGTTACCCATGATCTGCCCAATACGCTGGGTCGACGTGGATACACTTGGTGTCCGATGAAGGTGCATGCTTCACCGAGTGAAGCCGCCCCGATCTACGTGCCGGACTTTACGCCCGAATATTGGTCTGAAGAACTTGGCCGCCTGCGCTATGGTATGGGCAATTTCTATAGCCTCGATGGTGAAGTGACGCATTACCACAACTGGTTCGATCGGGTGCCCAAGGACGTGCCGCTGGCATCCAAGGAAACCACTGAGGGACAAGGAAAGGGATTGCCCTTGGCCTATCTAAGCTTGGGAACACGGAATTTTCTGGATGACTTGGTGTCCGGCAACTTGGTTCTGCCCGCTGCCGACGAGACACAGCGCGCTCCGAGTCAGACGCAGCGCAACGAGCCGAATTTGCGGCAGCCCTTTAAGGCAACTTGAATGCATCGCGATGTCGATAATCGTGAGCGTGCAGTGGCGGTCAGTTCGACGAACCCCAGTCGTCGTGACATAGCACAGAGCGCCAGGCAATACCTGTGAAGCGGATTTTGCTCTACTCACCGGATGTCATCGGTCACCCACGCGTCTACTGCCGTGTCATTGCCGACGCGCTTTTGAGCCAAGACTGCGAGCTGATTGTTGCCATGGGTTTCACCGAAGCGGTCGGCTTGAAAGATTCGCCTGACCTGCATCCTCTGACCACGCGCACCAGGGTGCAATTGATCGATACCCGATCATTTTCGCAGAGCGGAGAGCCGCACCTCAGCGCGGAAGAGATCGTCGTACTGCAAAATCGCTTCGGCATCGATACCACGCTGTTCATAGAGGCGGAGAAATCCAACGCCGAATTTATCCGCATCGCCAGCGGTCAGGCGCCGCGTTTTCTCGGTCGCAACCTCGGCATTTTCGCCAACACCTGCGAATGGTATCCGGGCGAAAACTCCTTCACTGGCGAGCGCCGGAGCCTGCTAGCACCGACCTTGCGCACCACGCTCGGCAACATCAAGCGCATGCTCTTCGAAAGTCACAAGACGGTGCGCCATTTTTTCGAGTCCATCATCTTGCGCGCAAACGTTCTTGATGAAATCTTGGTCAAGGACGAGCGGCTGGCTGACTGGCATGGCCCTCCGGTCTTCTGGATGCCGGAAATCTCCCGACCTCAGGCGGTCCCAGAGACACCGGCTGAATCTGCCGAGTTCACGCGCTGCGAATCGGAGCTGCGCACCTTTATCGCCGCGAATCCAGGGCGCGAGCCGGTGCTGTACTTTGGCGACGCCGCCTACTACAAGGGCTACGACCTGTTTCTTCAGTTCATCGCCACCACGCCAAACACCTGTGCGGTACACGCTGGCCGTAGCTATGACGACCAACAGCGGACATACTTTCAGTGTGACGTTGAATCCCTGCGCAGTGCGCTCAAGCGGGAAGGGCGACTGTACGAAACCAATGACTACGTACACACGCAGCGATTGAAAGAGCTCTACTTCGGCTGCGGCCGCATCTACCTGACCACGCATCGTCTGGCGCTTTCAAGTTCTACGGTAATCCAGGCAATTGAACTCGGCAAGCCGGTGCTGGTTCCCGATCGCGGGCTTTTGGGCCATCGCGTCCGCAACCATGAGATCGGGGGAGTCTATCGCTATGAGGACATCGATGATCTGCGGAAACATGCGCAGGCCTTGTGGCAAAGCGATCTTAGCCACGTGTCTACATCGGCAACTCAGTTTTGGCAGCGGTTTTCCGACGATTCAATTCGTGAGTTCTTTAGAGAGCGCCTGCTAGCGGTCGTTGCGCATGCACCGCAGAATAGGCTTGCCGGGTGAACGCAGCGAAACTTCGTGTATTAATCTGGTGTGTATTTCAACATTACCCCTGTGGACAGACGGTGCTCGGACATAAGGAGACATATGGGACTCTCAGCGCTTAAGCGTTCGGTAAAGGATGTGGCCCTGCACGGTCTGGCGAAGGCCAAGGAACTGTTCGGTGCCGAATCAAAGTATTGCATCAGAGGTTCTTACCGACATCGTTCGAAATATTGCTATTTTGATGACACTTCGTTGGCAGATGAGTACCAGAAGGAAGTCTATGTGCGGGCCGCCAGCATCGCGAAGGCAGAGCACGTCAAAACGGTGTATGACGTCGGCTGCGGTTCTGGCTACAAGCTCGTTCACTACCTTGGCGAATACGATACGATTGGCTTCGATGTACCCGAGACCCTGGAATTCTTGCGGAAAACGTATCCTGACCGGAGATGGGAGCACGCACCGTTCTCTGATCGAACACACCCCAAGGCTGACTTGGTGGTGTGCTCGGATGTGATTGAGCACGTGCTCAATCCTGACGAATTGATGGCGTTCTTGATGTCGCTCACGACGAAGTATCTGGTGCTGTCGACTCCAGATCGAGGGCGTGAGTACCCAACACTGTCGCGATTCCAACTAGGGCCGCCGCATACGGAGCATCATATCCGCGAGTGGTCTTTCAAGGAGTTCCGGCGCTATGTCAGTCAGTTCGTGGACGTGGAGGAGCATGTGCACCCGCATGCTACGCACGCAACCCAAATGATCGTGGCCAGGCTCAGGAGCTCGTGACCGATGGCTGCTGAAAATGGCATGGAGTCAAGACAATGGGGCTGATCGCCGGTTTGCGGCCCCGATTGGTTGGCGTACTACGTGCCCTGCACGGGCGTAGGCTGTATCGCAAGTACCGCGCCTTTACGATGGCACCTGACGACTACTACCGACGGAATCTCTTGATCGTGGGTTCCAAGAGACATGTTCGCGGTTGTGTGATCGAATGTGGCGTATGGCGGGGAGGAATGTCGGCTGGGATGGCGGAGGTGCTGGGTCCGGATCGGGAGTATTTTCTTTTCGATAGCTTCGAGGGATTGCCCAAAGCGACGGCTGACGATGGTCCAGCCGCGACCGCGTGGCAGCAAGATACACAGAGCCCGCACTACTACGATAATTGCTGCGCCCCGGTGGAGTCTGCAGAGCAGGCCATGGCGATGAGCGGGGTTCCAAGGTTCCAGGTGATCAAGGGTTGGTTTGATCAGACGGTAGTCGGCTTTATACCGCCCGCACCGATTGCAGTGCTGCGCCTGGATGGCGATTGGTATGACTCAACACTGATTGTGCTGGAAGCCCTCTATCGGTACATGGCGCGTGACGGCATCGTCATAGTCGACGACTATTACACTTGGGACGGCTGTGGTCGAGCCGTGCATGATTTTCTCTCCCGGCACAAGCTGACCGCGCGTATCACCCAGTGTTACGGAATCTGTGTGATCGAGCCCCGCATCGCAGTCGCTCCTGATGGCGTTGGCGCTTAGGAACTCCTGGCGTATGATCTTTAGCCTGATGGCTATGGGTCTGAGCGGCCGCAGGCCCTCGAGGCGTGCATTGGCTGCATTACCCAAACTTTGTGGCTGGCGCGTGCAACGCTGCTGGCCATGGCTGCGGCGGGCGCATGGGCGTGATCTGAATCTAGGCTTCGATGACCTGCTGGAGTTGCAATTCGCGCGTCGGCACGAATTGGTGGTGCTCGTGGTGGGTGCCTTTGATGGTGTGACCAATGACCCCACGAGCGAATTCATCGCCCGTCACGATTGCCGGGCAATTTTCGTCGAGCCTCAGCCAGCAGCCTTCGCAAGGCTTCAGGAGCGACTGGGCGGCCGCCGGAACGTGACGCTGCTGAATGTGGCGATCGACCAGAGCTGCGGAACGCGCACGATCTACCGCGTTCCACCCGGTGCCGCAGGGCTGCCGTTGTGGACCGAGCAACTGGCGAGTTTCGACAAGCTGCATCTACTGAAACATGAGGATCGGGCTCCGGGGTTGTCGCAACACATCATTGCAGAGGAAGTTGCGACACTGACCTTTGATGAATTGCTGACCAGATGCGATCTGAAGTCGCTGGATGTGCTGCAGATCGATGCCGAAGGCTTTGATGCGCAATTGCTGGGCTGGTTTCCGTTTGAGCGACTGAAGCCGGCGCTGCTGCACTATGAGATCGCGCATATGCAAGCGGGTGATCACGCAGGGCTTAGGGCGCGTCTGCGTGCGCTCGGCTATTGCGTGATGACCAGTGATTCACCAACCGACGATATGGCTCTGCTGTTTTGATCGCTCATCCGCCCGTTGCTTGTTATGAGAGCGTCCTACCAACGTGAACTATCTGTCCTTTCTCGTGCATAAGGTTTTCGCCGATGTCCTCGCCAACCGCTGGCCTGCACGATCACTGGCTGACCGGTGAAAGTTGATCGCAGCCCGGCCGCAGTTTTTGATGAGAGGCTGCGTTTGATCGACACGCTGCACAGGCTCGGCATGGATGCGCGGGCGGAACACGCGGATCTGGTCCCGGGGCTGATGCTGGCCCTGTTTCGTTATTTCCCGGAGCAACGGCAACTCGATCGTGACCACGCGGCGTTCATGGGGCGGGTGATGAGTTTGCTGGCGGACCCGCAGACGGTCAGCCGCTCTCAAATTTTTCAGGACTACTGGGTCTTGTTCGAGCTCGGCTCCAAGCGCGCGGGGTACTTCGTCGAGTTTGGTGCCGCCGATGGTCTGGAGCTGAGCAATACCTTGTTGCTGGAGCAGCGTTTTGGTTGGAAGGGTTTACTGGCCGAACCCAATCCAGAGAACGTCGAGGCGCTTCGTCGCAATCGCAGCTGTGTAATCAGTGATGCCTGCGTATGGAGTGAATCTGGCCACCAGTTGGAGTTCGTTCAAGATGGTTATCTGTCGACGATTGCCGAGTTCGAGCCGGAGCGGAATCGCAGGCCGACGTCGAGGCGAGTGCTGGTCGACACCATTTCGTTGACTGATCTGCTGGTGAAGTTCGAGGCACCGCGCGCAATCGATTTTCTAAGTATCGATACCGAGGGTTCGGAGTACAAGATTTTGTCTCATTTCGACTTTGATCGTTTCGACATTGCCTGTATAGCCGTCGAACACAACTACGGGCCGCGTCGTCAGGATCTGTTTCAGCTGCTCTCATCCCAGGGGTATCGCCGGCGTTTTGAAACGATCAGTCGCTGGGACGATTGGTATGTGCGGGACCACATCAAGTGAGTCCTGTCCGAGTCACTCGCAGCGCAGCATGAGCTACACCCTAAAACAATGGATCGGTGTTTTGTGCAAGGACCTGCCGCGCTATCTGGTGGCATTCGCGCGCGGTGGAAGCGCTTATCTCGGCATTCGCAATCGCAACGAGCGCTTACAGGCGGCGCCCGATGGCAGTGGGTATCGCTGCGACTGGCAATGGACCAGCGACCTGTATGCGCCCAAGGTCATGCCATCTTTGGCGCGACGCCTGACCCGGCGCGCGCTAATGAATCATCCAATAGCCTTCTCGGATGCTTTGCACGAAACGCGCCGAGAGACCCCGCATGTCAGCTTTATCATAGGCCACCGCGGCACTGGGCGCCTGCCGCATTTGCTGGCGACGTTGCGAAGCATCGCGGCACAGCGCGGCGTCGCAATCGAATGCATCGTGGTCGAGCAGGATGTCGATGCGCAAGTGGCCGGACATCTGCCGGATTGGGTTCGACATGTCCATACGCCGCCGCCGGTGTCCGATATGCCCTATTGCCGATCATGGACTTTCAATGTCGGCGTCAAGTACGCCGTTGGCGAGTTGCTGGTATTGCACGACAACGACATGCTGGTGCCGACCTACTATGCCGCCAAGTTGTTGGAACGCGTGCAAAGCGGGTACGACGTGGCCAATCTCAAGCGCTTTGTTTTCTACATGAGCGCCCGGCATACCGAGGCTTTCTTCGCAGGAGGTGCTGGTCTAGTCGACGAGGCGCCGGAAGCGATCACGCAGAATCTCGAGGGCGGTGGAAGCGTCGCCATCACCCGCGAAGCCTACGCGCGCATCGGCGGCATGGACGAACGCTTTGTCGGATGGGGTGGGGAAGACAATGAGTTCTGGGCGAGAGCTCAGACGCTGAGGATATGGCCTTATGCGAACCTTCCCATTGTGCATCTCTGGCATGGTGCGCAGCCGGGTAAGCATGAGTCGAACAATCGTGCGGTACTTCGGTACCACGAGTTGTCCAAGGTCCCCGTAGCGCAGCGTATCGACCGGTTGAGATCCCTCCCAGCCGGAAGGATGAGCGGGCCTTGCGGATTCGTCACGGAGGCGCCATGAGTAGCGATCCTGCAATTTCCACAGATCAGCCGCCCTGGTACCAGAAGCTGCTGCGCTGTCCGCAGTGCTGTGCGAATCTCTGCTCCGGCTCGCCACTGGAATGCACAGATTGCGGGTTTTTGGTCGTTGGAAAGAGAGACTTGCGGCCGCAGCAATCGCGAACTCGATCCATCGAGTTTCGAACAATTCCGACGGTGGGAGCATCCATTTCCCTTGACGAGATCGATACCACGGCGCCCGGTCTCGACTACTCCGGACCTCCCGCCCAGCGTGATTCCCGTGAGCTGATGACCGAGGTATCCGCCCGACTGCCAGGGCGAGGCCGCGTGCTGGATCTCGGCTGCGGTCCACGCGATCAGGCGGCGTGCTTCGCGTTTCTGGGGTTTGATTACGTTGGTGTGGACTATTCTGCCGATGCCGCCGATCTCCTTGCCGATGCCCACGCGCTTCCCTTCGCCGACGCATCCTTCGAGTGTGTGTTCTCCTACGCCGTGCTCGAACATCTGCACAACCCCTATCTGGCATTGGCGGAGATCGCGCGTGTACTGCGGCCGGGCGGTTGCTACATCGGCACCGTCTCCCAGGGAGAGCCGTTCCATAGTTCCTATTTTCACCATACCGCCTGGGGAATGGCCGCCTTGATCGAGAGCAACGATCAGCTTGAGTTGCTGCGCTTGTGGCCCGCCAATGACACCTTGGAATCACTTGCCACGATGGGACGCTATCCACGCGTCATCAGGGCCATGCTGTCGTGGGTAGAATTTCTGCATGCCCGGCTGCCTTGGCTGGCGCCGCGTCGAATGCGATGGGGTGCCAAGGAGAAGCAGCTGGATTCGCTGGGTCGCGCAGGAGCAATTTGCTTCACGGTGCGCCGGCGCGCAGATCCAGTGGGTGACGATCGCTGATGTGCGGTGTAGCTGGATGGCTGACTCAATCCGCGACGGCACTCGATGCGGCAGTCCTGGAACGGATGGCGCAGTCGATTGCGCATCGTGGTCCTGATGATCGAGGCTACTACCGCGATGATGTGGCTGGCGTCGCTATGGCGCATCTTCGACTCAGCATCATCGACCTCAGCGCTGCGAGCCATCAGCCGATGATCGATCGGGCCACGGGTGTCGTGCTGTCGTACAACGGAGAAATCTATAATTTTCGGCAGCTCCGCACTGAACTTGAAGGACGCGGCCATCGATTCACGTCCACTGGCGATAGTGAGGTGGTGCTCAAGGCCTATGTCGAGTGGGGCAGCGACTGCTTCGGCCGACTAGCCGGGATGTTCGCGATCGCAATCTGGGACCCGCGTGTCGCGGTCTTGCATCTTGCGCGCGATCCGATGGGGATGAAGCCGTTGTACTACGCCGAGATCAGCGGCGGATGGGCGTTCGCATCTGAAGTGAAGGCATTCCGGCACCTGCCTGATTTCAGGATGCGGGTTTCGGACTCCGCATTACAGCAGTTCATGGAATTTGGTTATGTCTTCGATGCCGAGGAGACGATACTCGAGGGCGTCCAGAAATTGATTCCAGGTTGCCGAATCGAGCTTCGGACCGGCCAGCCCCTTTTCCATCAGAAGTTTTTTTCTGCGCCGTCACCCGATCCCCTGGACCGGCGGGATGAATCTGCGCGCATCCAGGAGTTGCACGATGTCCTCGCGCAGGTCACATCCGAGCACCTAGTGGCCGATGTGCCGATTGGATTGCTGCTGTCGGGCGGTTTGGATTCGAGTCTTCTGGCTGCGCTCGCCGCGCGGCGTGGGCCTTTGTCGACCATCAGTATGGGGTTCTCCGACTCGACGGTGGATGAACGGCCGCAGGCGCGCCAGGTGGCCGAATACATTGGCTCCAAGCATACCGAGTTGAGCATTTCTCCTCGGGATGTAATGAACGAGATTGGCCAAGGCGCGTGGGTCTTTGACGACCTGTTTGCAGATTGGGGCACGATCACTACCCGGCTGATGTATCGACGCTGCCGAGAGCAGGGGATGAAGGTCGTACTCGTGGGTGAGGGTGCCGATGAACTGTTTGGCGGCTATGACATATTTCAGACGCCCGCCCGACTCAATCCTTGGCATAGGTTTCGCCTTTACCAGCGCTATGCAGGCCGTCGTCACGGCAAAGTCTTTGGCAAGTTCACGCGCATCCTTGCCGATTACGTGGATGCAGCAGGAGGCGACGCATTTCAGGCTGTGCGCCTGTTCGAATCGAGGCGACAGCTTCCCAACCAGTACGTCATGAAGGTCGACAAGGCCAGCATGGCGGAAAGTATCGAGGCACGTGCGCCGTATCTGGATCGTCGCGTTGCTGAGCTGGCCTACCGAACCCCGCGTGAGTGGTTGCTGCGTGACGGGCAGAACAAGTACCTGATGCGTGCGCTGGCACGACGCGAGTCGCTATTGCCGGCAAGCATCAGC
The DNA here is from genome assembly GCA_043738015.1 of Lysobacterales bacterium. GTDB lineage: Bacteria > Pseudomonadota > Gammaproteobacteria > Xanthomonadales > Ahniellaceae > 0-14-3-00-62-12. The sequence goes on along the minus strand of JAYSZM010000198.1, from coordinate 20,898 downwards.
CAGCGCCCCAAGTTCGGCGCGCCATTGGCTGCAAGCTGGATGGACGACCATGCCGAATTTCGTGCGTTCGCCCGTGAGCGCATTGTCGACGGACCTTGGACACGGCGACTCGGTCTCCAGTCTGCAATGCGAAGCTACTTCGACCACGGCGTGAAAGGACAGCCCTGGCCGCGCGCTTTGTCGGTGCTGAGCAATGTCGCTTGGCGGCTGCTGCTTCTGGAACTCTGGGCGCCGAACTACACCGAGCCTCACCTCGGATGATCAAAGACCTTGTCAGCACGATCATTCCCGTGTTCAACCGTCCGGTGATGTTGCGCGAAGCGGTGGAGAGTGTTCTGGCGCAGACCTGGCGACCGATCGAGATCATCATTGTTGATGACGCCTCGACTGATACGACACTGACGGTCGCGAACGAGTTCTCGCTCCGATACCCGGACATCGTCCGCGTACTGCAACAATCCAACTCCGGGCCCGGGGTTGCGAGACAGACCGGGCTCGAGGCTGCGCGCGGGGAATTTGTGCAGTTCCTGGACAGCGATGACCTGCTGCAGCCGGAAAAATTTATGCTGCAGGTCGCACAGTTGCGGGCTGATCCCGAGGCCGGCATCTCCTATGCGAAAACCTACCGGCTTGTTGGGGGCGAGCGCGTAGAGCACCCTGAGGCGCGCACTCGTCAGAAGTTCAGCAGCCTGTTCCCCGCATTGCTGGAGGGGCGGATCTGGGAAACGATCGCGCCGCTGTACCGTCGTAGTGTCCTGCGCGAGATCGGACCCTGGCCGAGCAAGAGACAACTGGAAGACTGGGAGTACGACGCTCAGGCCGGCGCTCGCCGAGTGAAGCTGAGTTACGTGGACGAGTATGTTGCAATCAGTCGTGACCACGGAGACGACCGGCTCTGTCATCGCTGGGTCACCGACTTGTCCGCTATGCGCGACAGGACGCTTGCATATGTCGCAGTGCATCGGCACGCGCTTGATTCCGGAATTCCCTTGGATTGCCAGGAGTACGCGCAGTTCGCGCGCAGCCTCTTCTGGATGGCTCGTAATTCGGGTTGGCGCGGATTGACAACGGAGGCCGACGAGTTGCTGCGCTTGGCGCGCACAATCCCTCAGCCGCGCGTTTGGGACATCCGTCTGTTCGCAGTAGTCGTGGCGCTGGTGGGTTGGAAGCGTGCCGGCCGATGGGCGGAAGCACTTAGGCGGCCATGATCGCAATGCCACATCCCGAGGTATCGGTCGTCATGAGTGTCCATAACGGGGCCGCGTCGCTGCGATCCACCTTGGATTCCATTCTTGGTCAGAGTGACTGTTCACTGGAATTCATTGTAGTCAACGATGGATCCAGCGATGACACCGCGGCAATTTTGGAAGAGTACGCGGGACTGGACCAGAGACTTCGTGTCTTGCATCAGGAAAACACTGGGTTGACGCGCGCATTGAAGCGCGGTTGCGCTGAGGCTCGCGGGGAGTTCATCGCGCGTCAGGACGCCGGCGATGTGTCTCTGCCAGGTCGCCTTGAACTGCAGTTGGCGTTTCTTCGCGGGCACCCCGAGGCAGTGATGGCTGCTTGCGCAGTACAGGTGCTGGGGCCACGCTTCGAACCTCTGTGGGTCAATTCTCGCGTGCTGCTTGAGCTTGACCGTGGCCTGAGGGGGTTGGATCTCAGATCTGTTCGTGGCCCGCCGCATCATGGCGGGACAATGTTTCGTCGCGCAGCCTATCTGCGTGTCGGCGGTTACCGCCGACAGTTCGCCGTCGCCCAGGACCTTGACCTATGGCTGAGGCTCATCGAGTTGGGCCAATGTCTCGGCATGGAAGAGGTTCTCTATACAGCTCGGCTCGAGGCAGGAAGCATCAGCAGCCGCCGGCGCGACGAACAGGTCCGATTGACCAGCCTCGCACTTGCGTGCGCGCGTGCGCGTCGTGAGCGCGGCAATGATTCCGACCTGCTCCAACAAGTGGCTGAGGCCCGATCATCCGTTAGCCCGCTGAGCGGACGTGAGAGGGCGCGGTTCTACTACTTCGTGGCGTCCTGTTTGCGACTTCAAAATCCAGAGATGGCCCGAGCCTACTTTCGCCTGGCGATACGCGAGAATCCCCTGCACTTGAAGGCGCTTGTACAGTGGATGCGGTGTTGATGAGACTCCTCACTTCTCATTCATCCTGGCCGAATGATGTGCGGGCGGAGCACTGCTGTTATGTAGACGGAAGCCGGAACACTGACTACAGCCAAGTGTCTGCCGCTACGTGGACCATTGAGACTCAGGGCCGGGAACCTTGGTCCGCGCGAGGCGATGACGATGTTTGGTTGGGCGCGCACGCCATCATTTGCTCTGGCGTCACCGTCGGATGCGGGTCCAGCGATGGACCAAGCGCACCAGTCAATCGAGATATTGTCCCTTTCAGCAACGTCGCTGACGAGTCAACCCGTTTACTCGGAACACGCGGAGCCGCAGCATGACCAGCGTTTTGCCGTCAAGGGTCAGTGTTGTGATCCCTACCTATCGACGTGAAGGAGTGCTGATTGCCTCCGTTGAGATGCTGCTGAGCTTGGCCGATCCTGCTGACGAATTACTCTTGGTAGATCAGACCGAGCAACACGAGCCCAAAACTACCGAGTGCCTGGAGCGTTGGAGCGCGCAGGGGAACATTCGTTGGATTCGGCAGCAGCCACCGTCGATTGCAGCGGCGATGAATCGCGGGCTGCGCGAGGCGAGCGGTGAGGTCGTGCTTTTCCTTGATGACGACATTCTGCCGGATGCTGCCTTGGTATCGGCTCATCGCAAGGCCCACACAACGCATTTCAACACGCTCATTGCCGGCAGAGTCATTCAACCCTGGGAAGAGGGCATCGACTTCTCAGCGCACGCTGGCTTTCGATTTGCCGGATTGCGTGCCGGATCGATTCAGGAGTTCATGGGCGGCAATTTTTCGGTGCGCAGGGAACAGGCTCTGGCGTTGGGCGGGTTCGATGAGAATTTTGTCCGGGTGGCGTACCGGTTCGAAGCCGAGTTCGCTCATCGCTTTCTGGCCGCCAAAAACCAGATATGGTTCGAGCCCGATGCCTGTCTGCATCACTTGCACGTGGTTGTTGGTGGCACCCGGAGTTTTGGTCAGCACCTGACCACGATACGACCGGATCACGCGGTCGGCGCGTACTACTATGTCTTGCGCACCCGCGCCGGTATCCTTCGGTTTCGGGACGTCGCGACCAGGATGATTCGTTCCGTTGCGACCCGTCACCATCTACGACATCCCTGGTGGATTCCGTTGACGCTGCTCGCAGAACTTCGCGGGATGATTTGGGCGCTCCGCCTCAACAGTGCCGGACCGAAGCTTATGGACACTCACCTCGATGATGCCTGAACTCGCACTCGTCATAGTGTTTTTTCTGGCGCTGTTGGCGCTCGGCTCGTGGCGAAGCGGACTGGTGCTTTGTACGTTGACTGCCTTGCTGCAGGACCCAATGCGCAAACTGACGCCCGGTGAGCCGGTGTACTTCGTAGTCTTGGTCGGGGCCGTCTTCGGTGCAGCCTGGATCGGGGCGCTCATGTCGCGTGTGCCACTGCGGCCCGGCTCCATTCACGGATGGGAAAAGCAGGTAGGCGCGCCGTTCGCATTGTTCGTCGTTGTTGTGCTGCTGCAGGCGGGCCATTCGTTCGCCAGATTTTCCAGCATTCCGATGACGTCCATTGGCATGCTGGCGTATTTTTCCCCACTCCCGGCGATCGTGTTTGCGTACCAGTACGCGGTGCGCTTCGGCATTGATGGGATTAGTCGCTGGATGTGGTTCTACGTCTTTGCGGCATCGGCCTCGTTGTCCGGGGTATACCTTGAGTACATTGAAGTGGATTGGGTGGCGCTTGGTGAGGTCGGGGAGGGCTTGATCATTTATGACGTGAGCATGGCGCTGAAGGCGTACTCCGGCTTCTTCCGCTCCTCCGAGATTGCCGCCTGGCACACGGGAACCATCGCCTGCTTCGTCGTTCTGCTGCTGGTGGGACAGCGGCGATCCCTGCCTCGTCTCGTGTTGGCGGCGGGCCTAGTCCTGTTCCTGATTGCAGTAGGAGCGCTTACCGGTCGCCGCAAGATGCTCGTTCAGATCGCTATCTTCATCAGCATGTATTTCCTGTTGGTCGCCTGGTTCCAGCGCGGCGCAACCAAGATCGCCGGCGTGATCGGGTTTGCCGGCCTGGTGTCATACGTCGCGATCATCGGGCTGGTCGAACCGGATCCTGGAGATCGTACTTTCAGTTCGCACGAGCTGTCGGTTGCGCCCGACCAGCTTTACCAGGCCTACGCCCTGAGGACGCGGTCAGTCATCGAAGATATCCCAGATCGTGTATCGCAGTTAGGATTCCAGCCCATCGGTTGGGTGATCGATCAGTATGGATGGTTTGGCGCTGGGCTCGGTACAGGGAGCCAGGGCGCCCAGCACTTCGGTGCAGACGAGACCTTGGATCGCGGCGCCGCCGAAGGAGGATTGGGCAAGCTGACCATGGAGCTTGGCGTTCCGGGACTGTTTATCGTGTTCTGGCTCGCCTACACGATGGTGCGCTATATCTGGCGCGTGCTTGCGCAGTTGGCCGCAGTCTCGCAGGTACATGCGCGCTTCGGATTCGGCATGGTCGCGTTCATGGCTTCGAATGTGGCTGCATTTTCGGTGGCTGCCCAGGCCTATGGTGATGTCTTTATCCTGCTTTGCCTGGGTTGGTCACTAGGCTTCTTGCTTGCTTTGCCGGTGCTGGCGCAACGTGCCGCGCAGGCGGCACAACAGGCGTCCGCGCGCGCCAATATCAACGCGGTAATCCAGCGGCGCGCTGTCTAGCCACAGATCCCTATGCTGGCCATCCTGACTACGCACCCGATCCAGTATCAGACGCCCATCTGGCGTGGGTTGGCTGCGGCAGAGGATGTGCCGTTTACGGTGATGTTCATGAGTGATCAAGGGCTCAAGGCCCGTTTTGATCCGGGCTTTGGACGTGAGCTTGCCTGGGATATCGATCTGCTTGAGGGGTATCCGCATGAGTTTTTTCCTGTGCGTACGGGGCCGAAGCAGGATGCGTTCGGATGGTTGAAGCTGGTCCCGGGTTTTGGTGCGATGTTGCGCGACCGTGGCGTGAAGGTGTTGTGGGTTCAGGGCTGGCAGGTGCAGGCGTACTGGCAAGCGATCTGGTCAGCGCGGAAGGCGGGAATTCAGATCTGGTTGCGTGGTGAGTCGAACCTGCGCAGCAATCGCGGTGGTCTGAAGCAGTCCCTGAAGTGGCTGCTGCTGAAGCAGCTGCTCAAGCGCGTCGATTACTTCCTCACCATCGGGAAAGCCAACGCTGCGTTTTACCAGCGACTGGGTTATTCGCCTGATCGAATGATCAGGGCGCCCTACTGCATCGACAATCGACGATTCGCTGATCAGGCGGCGTCGCTGCGTACACAGCGTGCCGCGATCCGCCGTGAGTGGGGGATTCCGGACGATGCGTTCTGTTTTTTGTCGGTTGGAAAATTCATCGACAAGAAGCGGCCTCTGGACATCGTCGCAGCACTGGGCCGGATGCAGAAAGAGTCGCCGCAGCGCAAGATCCATATGCTGTGGGTCGGCACAGGTGAATTGAGTGACGCGCTGCGTTCTGCCTGCGACGTGCGCTACTGCGCCAGCGGGGGGCTGCAGGAGGGTGATGGATCGAGCAAGCCTACGGCGAGTTTTGCTGGATTCCTGAATCAGAGCGAGATCGCGCGCGCCTATGCCGCGGCAGATGCTCTCGTCTTGCCCAGTGATGCCAAGGAAACCTGGGGGCTGGTTGTCAACGAGGCCATGGCCAGTGGCGTGCCCTGCATCGTCAGCGCCGAATGTGGCTGTGCGGATGATCTGGTGTTGCCGCACTTTCCGGAGTTCTGCTATCCGATGGGTGATCTTGATCGCCTGGTTGCAGCAATGGAGCGGATGATCGCAGCGCCGCCATCTCGCGAAAGGCTGGCTGAGATCATCGCTGCCTACGACACCCAGCGCACAGTGGAAAGTGTCCGCGACCTCTATCTGCGGCAATTCGGTTCGCCGCAGCCGTAGCAGGCCAGCTCATGCGCATTCTGCATGTTGTCCCCAGCTATTTACCTGCCGTGCGCTACGGCGGCCCGATCTACTCCGTGCACCGACTCTGCGTCGCACTGGCGCAGCAGGGACACCAAGTCGATGTGGCGACGACCAATGTGGACGGGGCGGGAGACAGTGATGTGCGGTTGGGTGAACGCGTTGATCTCGATGGGGTTGGCGTTCATTACTTCGCCAGCAGCTGGTTACGCCGGCTCTACTACGCTCCAGCGATGCGAGGTTGGTTGCGAAGCAAAATCTCTGGCTACGATGTGGTCCACCTGCACTCTGTGTTTCTGTGGCCGACGCTTGTCGCAGCACGCGCTGCTCAGCGCGCCCGCGTACCCTATGTGCTGTCTCCGCGCGGCATGTTGATTCGCGAACTGGTCAAAGCGCGCAGCCGCTGGTTGAAGACTGCGTGGATTGCCTTGTTTGAAAGGAGAACCGTCAGCCGGGCAGCTGCTTTGCATTTGACCTCCAAGATCGAACAGAAAGCCTTCGCTGAATTTGGTTTGACCACCGGCGGGTCGTTGGAGATTGTTCCCAATGGCGTGGAGCTGCACGCATCGACTGGCTCAAGAAGCCTCACTGCCACGCCCTATGTGCTCGTATTGGGTCGGATCAGCTGGAAGAAGCGAATCGATCGCGTGATCGAAGCGGTGGCGGGTGTGACTGGCCTGGAGCTTGTGATCGCGGGAGGCGATGATGAAGGCCTGCTCCCGAAGCTGCGTGCGTGCGCATTGGAGTTTGGTGTAAGCGATCGCGTGCGCTTTGTTGGGCACGTCGATGGCCTGGTCAAAGAGGATTTGTTGCGCGATGCGCTGGCTCTGGTCATGACCTCGCGGACTGAGAACTATGGCAATGTGGTCCTTGAGGCGATGGCCGTAGGCACGCCGGCTGTTGTCGTTCCGCAGATTGGCGCGGCAGATGCAGTACGCGACGCGAACGCCGGTTGGGTGATCGACGACATTATCGCCGCGTTGCGGGCGCAGTTGTCGAGCTTGGTCATTTCGCCCGAGATGGCAAACGAGGCCGGTGCCCGCGGTGCCAGCTGGGTCAAGGAGAATGCGAGTTGGCCGGCGATCGCTGGGCGAATGCTGGAGGTCTACCAGCGTTGCTTGCCGATGGGGAAGTCGGAATGAGCGGGGCGTACCCGTGCTGAAAGAGATCACGCCGGTGATCCTCACTTTCAACGAGGCAGCGAACATCGGCCGAACGCTTGCATGCCTGCACTGGGCTCCGCGCGTGGTGGTGCTGGATAGCGGTAGTTCGGATCAGACCGAGTCCATCGCGCGAGCGTATGCCAATGTCGAATGGCAGGTGCGTGCATTCGACAATCATGCGGCACAGTGCAATTTTGTACTCGATCAACTGCGTGGCTCAGCGCCCTGGGTGCTGTTTATCGATGCCGATTACCAGATGCCGGAATCAAGTGCGGCGGAAATCGCGCTGCTGACTCCTGGGTCCGAGGTATCGGGATTCGAGGTGCAGTTCACTTACTGTGTCGATGGCCGTCCGCTGTCGGGCGCTCTGTATCCGAAACGTACCGTGCTGTTCAGACCGGAGCGGGGCGTGTTCGTGCAGGAGGGCCACACGCAACGATTGAAGCTCGATGGACTGATTCGCCCCTTGCAGGAACGGTTCTTGCACGATGATCGCAAGCAAGTTGCCAGGTTCTTCGCCAATCAGCGCAAGTATGCTGTGCTGGAAGCGCAGTGGTTGTGGAGTCGATCGTATGCCCAGTTGCGCTGGTCGGATCGCGTTCGTCATCTGCTGATCGTGGCGCCCTGGTTGGTGCCGGCCGTTGCCTTGTTCTGGCGCGGCGGGCTACTGGATGGCAGGCGCGGTCTGCGTTATGCGGCCGAGCGTGCTGTGGCTGAGTCACTGGTGTCGTTGGAGCTTTTGAAACTCATGTTGAGTGGGAGCAGGACGCAATGATGGTTTTGGGACTGAATGCCTTCCACGGCGATTCCTCCGCCTGCCTGATTCGGGACGGGGTGATTGTCGCGGCGGCGGAGGAGGAACGGTTCCGCCGGATCAAGCATTGGGCGGGATTTCCGAGTGAGGCGATTCGCTATTGTCTGGCCGAGGCCGGGGTGTCGCTTTCGGCGATCGAGCATGTGGCGGTCAATCAGGATGCCAAGGCCAATCTCGGTCGCAAGTTGATGTACACGATGCTCAAGCGACCGGATCTGGGTCTGGTGCTCGATCGTCTGCGCAACAAGCGCGAGCGCGCCGGCGTGGATGTGCATCTGGCGCGGGCGTTTCCGGGCGATTCGTTTACGGGCAAGGTGCATGCGGTCGAGCATCATCTGGCGCATCTGTCGTCGGCGTTTCATGTTTCTCCGTTCGCCGAGGCGACAGTGGTCTCGGTGGATGGCTTTGGCGATTTCGCCAGTGCGGCCTGGGGTATCGGGCGCGGCACCGAAATCGAGGTCGAGGACAAGGTCTACTTTCCGCATTCGCTCGGCATCTTCTATCAGGCGCTGACCCAATACCTGGGCTTTCCGCATTACGGTGACGAGTACAAGGTGATGGGCCTGGCGCCGTATGGCCAGCCGACGCAACTCGATCAGATGCGCAAGATTGTTTTGCTGCAGGCCGATGGCAGCTTCCGGCTTGATCTGGAATTCTTCCGGCACGCGCGCGAGAAAATCGAGTACGAGTGGGAACAGGGCTCGCCTTCGGTGGGCACCTTGTTTGCGCCTGCGCTGGAAGCGCTGCTCGGGCCGGCGCGGGCGCCGGATGCACCGCTGGAACAGAAGCACAAGGATCTGGCGCGCTCGGTGCAGGCGATGTACGAAGAGGCGTTCTTCCATCTGCTCAATCACCTGCATGCGCGTCACCAGCTGGATGCCTTGTGCATCTCTGGTGGCTGCGGAATGAACTCGGTGGCCAATGGCAAGGTGACGCTGCGTACGCCGTTCAAAGAGATCTACGTGCAGTCGGCTGCGGGCGATGCCGGTGGCGCAATCGGCGCGGCCTATTCGGTCTGGCATGAACTCGGCGGTGCGCGCGGTCCGGTGATGGATCACGCCTATCTCGGCCCGGGCTGTGATGATGCCGAGGTCGCTGGTCTGCTGCGGCAACGCGCGAACGAGATTGCCGGGGCCGGTTGCAGTGTCGAGGTGATCACCGATGAGTCGGAACTGTGTAGTCGCACGGCCGCGGCGGTGGCGGACGGCCAGGTGATTGGCTGGTTCCAGGGCCGGATGGAGTGGGGGCCGCGTGCGCTCGGCAATCGCTCGATTGTCTGCGATCCGCGGCGCGCCGATATCAAGGACATTCTCAATCTGAAGATCAAGCGGCGCGAGTCGTTCCGGCCGTTTGCACCATCGATACTGCGTGAGGCAGTGCCGGAATGGTTCGAGATCGACGGCGAAGTGCCCTTCATGATGCAGGTGTATCAGATTCGCGAGGCGCAGCGTGCGCGTATTCCTGCGGTCTGTCATGTCGATGGATCCGGCCGATTGCAGACGGTCTATCGTCACACGAATCCGCGCTACTACCGGCTGATCGAAGCCTTTGCCGAACTGACCGGCGTACCGATGGTGCTGAATACTTCGTTCAACGAAAACGAACCGGTGGTCTGCACGCCGGCCGAGGCGCTGGATTGCTTCCTGCGCACGCGCATGGACCTGCTGGTGCTGGGCGATCACATGATCAGGCGCGGTACCCAATGAAGATCCTGCTGCTCTGCGATTGGCTGCCGCCGGATTTTGGCGCGATTGGTCAGTATGCGGCCCAGCACGCGCGTACGCTGGCAGAGCAGGGTCATGATGTTTGCCTGATTGGATTTTCCTCGCGCAGTTCGTGGAGCACGGTGGTATCGCTGGGCGAGGGCGTGCTCACCGAGCGCCGTCTGCTGATGCCGAGCTATGACCGCGGCGCGCTGGTGAAGCGGGCGATCTGGACCGTGCGTGCCAATCTGCGCCTGCTCTGGGCGGCACGCGTCGATCTGCGCGCTGCCGATGAGATCTGCTTCACCGGTTCGCCACCCTACTTGCTGCATTTCATTGCGCCGCTGGCTCCGTTGCTGCGTGGCATCCTGCGCTATCGGATTGCGGATTTCCATCCGGAGTGTCTGATGGCATCGCTGCCACGTGTGCCGCTGTGGCTGCGCGCGATCGAGCGACTGACCTGGCATTGGCGTCGTCGTGTCGACGTGCTGGAAGTGATCGCCGAGGATCAGCGTGATCGCCTGATTGCCGGCGGGATCTCGCGCAAGCGGATCGAACTGCGCCGCGATCGTTCGCCGGTTCAATTCGACAATGGCTGGGAGGCCGCGCCCTTGCCCGAGCCGCTGCAGGGTCGCAAGGTGATCCTGTATTCCGGCAATTGGGGCGTCGCGCATGACCACGAAACCTTTGCGGTCGGTATGGCCTTGTTCGAGCAGAAGCACCCGGGTGTCGCCGGGGTTTGGCTGAATGCGACGGGAGGAAGGGCCGATCAGGCGGAGGCGGCATTGACGGCGGTGGGTGTGCGCGTGCATCGCACGCCGCCGTGCGCGCTGGAGGATTTGCCGGCGGTGCTGTTGGCAGCCGACGTACACCTGATCACCCTGGCTGATGCCTTTGTTGGCTATGTGCTGCCGTCGAAGGTCTATGCCTGCATCGAGTCGGGGAGGCCGGTGTTGTTTGTCGGCAGTGCGTTCTCCGACGTGCACACGCTTTGTACCCTGGGCGTTGCGGTGGATCGGTATCAGCGGGTTGATGTCGGGGATGCCGAGGGTGTGTGCCGCAGTTTGGAAAAGATTTTTTCAATCTCGTGAGTCTTTTCTTTGTCCCCGAGGGGATTGCATAGAGCGGGGCTTGCCCCGCTGCCCTTGATCTTGATCTTCATTTTCATGTCGGAATCGGAACAAATGAAAGGCCAGAGCAGCGGGGCAAGCCCCGCTCTACAAGATCTAGAGCAGGGTCAAGCTTTGTGGCACGGTGTACTGGCGGCGATGTAATGGTGGCGCGGGCGACTAGAATGAAACGCTATCGGGATCTGCCAGGCGCTGCCGGCGAACCATCTGGAATTTCAAAGTTACACGGGGAATGATTTGAAACGTGCACTGATCACCGGAATCACTGGCCAGGATGGCGCCTACCTGGCCGAGTTGTTGTTGGCAAAAGGCTACGAAGTGCATGGCATCAAGCGCCGTGCTTCGTCTTTCAACACCGATCGAATCGATCATCTGTACCAGGATCCGCACGTCGATGGACGGCGCCTGATGCTGCATTACGGTGACCTGACCGATTCGACCAACCTGATCCGCATTCTGCAACAGGTGCAGCCGGATGAGATCTACAACCTGGGCGCGCAGAGCCACGTCCAGGTTTCGTTCGAGACGCCGGAATACACGGCCAATTCGGATGCGCTCGGCACGCTGCGCCTGCTCGAGGCGATCCGCATTCTCGGCCTGCAGGCGAAGACGCGGTTCTATCAGGCGTCGACGTCTGAAATGTACGGCAAGGTGCAGGAGACGCCGCAGCGCGAGACCACGCCGTTCTATCCGCGCTCGCCTTACGGTGTGGCCAAGCTCTATGCCTACTGGATCGTGGTGAACTACCGCGAGGCGCATGGTCTGTTCGCCTGCAATGGCATCCTGTTCAACCATGAGTCTCCGTTGCGCGGCGAAACCTTTGTCACCCGCAAGATCACTCGCGCGGTGGCACGGATGCATCTCGGCCTTCAGGATTGCCTGTATCTGGGCAATCTCGGCGCCCTGCGTGACTGGGGTCATGCCCGCGACTACGTCGATGCGATGTGGCGCATGCTGCAGCAGGATGTCGCCGAGGATTTTGTCATCGCAACCGGCGTGCAACATTCGGTGCGCGATTTTGTCAGTCATGCGGCTGCCGAACTCGGCGTGCGGATCGACTGGAAAGGCGAGGGTGCTGACGAAACCGGTGTCGTTGCCGAAGCACCCAAGGATTCGGCATTGAAGCCCGGACAGCGACTGGTCGCCATCGATCCGCGCTACTTTCGACCCGCTGAGGTGGACACCTTGCTCGGCGATCCGGCCAAGGCCAAGGCCAAACTGGATTGGTCACCGCAGACCTCGTTTGCCGAGTTGGTGCGCGAGATGATGAGCGCCGATCTCGATCTGGCGCGCCGCGATGCCCTGGTCCAACACGCCGGCTATCGGGTGCCAGATCACCATGAGTGACGCGGGCTTCGATCGCAATGCACGGATTTTCGTCGCTGGCCACCGTGGTCTGGTCGGTTCGGCGATCGTGCGCAGACTGCAGGCCGATGGCGCGCGTCGCCTGCTGCTGCGCAGTCGCAGCGAGGTCGATCTGTGCAATCAAGCTGCAGTCGGAAAATTCTTCGCCGAAGAGCGGCCCGACTATGTGATTCTGGCGGCGGCAAAGGTTGGCGGCATTCTCGCCAACGACAGCCAACCCGCGGGATTTCTGCGCGAAAATCTGGAAATCCAGACCCATGTGATCCATGCCGCCTGTCAGAACGGCGTGCGCAAGCTGTGCTTTCTGGGATCGTCCTGCATCTATCCGCGGCTCGCCGCGCAGCCAATGCGCGAGGATTGTCTGTTGACCGGCCCGCTCGAGCCGACCAATGAGTGGTACGCGATCGCCAAGATCGCCGGTATCAAGATGTGCCAGGCCTATCGTCGTCAGTATGGCTTCAATGCGATCAGCCTGATGCCGACCAATCTGTACGGACCGGGCGATAATTTCGATCCGCGTACCTCGCATGTGCTGCCGGCGATGATCCGTCGATTCCATGAGGCGGTGATCCGCGGTGATGAGGAAGTCACCATCTGGGGTACCGGAACGCCGCGTCGCGAATTTCTGCATGTCGATGATCTGGCCGATGCCGTGGTGTTCCTGATGGATCGCTACGAAGCGGCCGAGCCGATCAATGTCGGTGTCGGGCTCGATATCAGCATTCTCGAATTGGCGCAGAAGGTCGCGGCTGCTGTCGGATTTGAAGGCCGTATCCTGACCGATCCCAGCAAGCCCGATGGCACACCGCGTAAATTGCTCGATGTTGAGCGTTTGTCTGCGCTGGGTTGGCGCGCGCGGATCACCCTGGATCAGGGTATCAAGGAGGTCTACCAGTGGTTCGCGGCCCAGCCCGGTTGAGCATGCGCGTTGACTCAGCGCAGCCGGTCATCCGCCGGCTGCGAAGTGCTGCGGCCCATACGCTGACCGCATTGTATTTGCCAGCGAAGAGGAGCCGGTGCTGATGCGTCCGGAATTGCTGCTGCTGGCTGCCGCCCTCTGCGCGGGGCTGACCTGGCTGCTGTCGAGATCAGCGGTCGTGCTTGGCATGGTCGATCAGCCCGGTGGGCACAAGCACCACGAAACACCAGTGGCGATGGTCGGTGGTTTGGCGATTGCGGGCACCTTGCTGATCATGCTGCTGCTGTCCACCGTGCCATTTGCCACAGCGCAGCTTGCCGCCTTGATCGCCGCTGCGGCGATGCTGGTGACCGGGACCATTGATGATCGGATTTGCCTCGCGCCGCGCACGCGTTTTCTGGTGCAGGCCCTGGTCGCACTGCTGCTCGCGCGCTTCGCCGATGCCCGGCTGATCGATCTGGGCGCCTTGCTGGATGGCAGGCACATCGTGCATTTGGGTTGGTTCGCCTGGCCGATGACGGTGCTCTCTGTGGTCGGCGTGATCAACGCCTGCAATATGAGCGATGGTATCGATGGCGCAGCAGGTGGGCTGGTGGCGTTGGCACTCGCCGGCGCAATGATGCTTGCCAGCGGTCAGGTTGTCGCAGCCGACCTCGTCATTGTCAGTGTGACGCTCGCCGCGGTGCTCGGGTTCCTGGTCTGGAACCTGCCCCTGCTGCGCTCGGCGCGCGCCTACCTCGGCGATGGTGGAAGCCTGCTGCTGGGCAGCCTGCTCGCATGGGTGCTGGTGGGATTCAGTCAGGGCAGCGAGCGTGCGTTCGCGCCAGTTACTGCATTGTGGTTGTACGCCGTGCCGCTGATCGACACGGTATCGGTGATGTGGCGGCGCATGGCCGACGGCCGCTCTGCGTTTCAACCTGATCAAAGGCATCTGCACCACATCTTGCTGCGCGCCGGGCTGTCGGTGCGAACCAGCTGGATCCTGATGATGCTGCTCGGTCTGTCGGGTGTGCTGGTTGCGATTGCGGCCACCCGGGCTGATTGGCCGGAGCCGATCATGGCCCTGGTGTTTCTGGCGACTGCCTTCAGCCATCACTACGTGATGTGGCGCGCCGATCGCCGCGGTCGTTGGTTCTCGCTGCCACTTGCGGCGGATGTGGCCTCCGCAGCAGCGCTGCGCAGAGAGGCAGGGCGCCGCTGATGGCGCCGCGGGATTCGGCTGACCGGTCACGGCTGCCGTTCTATCTGCTGCTGTGCTGGATATTCCTGCTGCCCTGGCCGCTGGGCGCGAACCGCGACTGGATCTGGCCCTGGTTCAGTGCTTCGCTGCTATTGCTGACGGCGGCTGCGGTCTGGTCGACCGATCCGCTGGCTCGCTGGCGCGAAGCGCATCGCGGACTTCGCATCGCCGTCCTTTGTCTGCTGGCGATCAACCTGATTGATTTCGGCCGCGCGATCGCTGCCAATCTCTGGCCGACCGGCGCGATTTATGCGGCCGATCCCGATGCAGCGTTGCTCGCTGCCTTGAAGGGCAGCAGCCTGTGGGCGCTGGCCCTGCTCGGACTGCTCCTGGTGGGTTCGCGCCGTCGTGCGCGCTGGTTGCTCGCCGTCCTGTTTATCTCCGGAATACTGGGTGCGCTGTTCGCCTTGACGCTGTCACTGGCGCACCTCGAACTGCCCTGGCTCGGTCATCGATTGGGCACACAGGATTACGCGACCGGGAGCTTCCTCAATCGCAATCATTTTGCCGGCATGCTTGAGTTGGCGGGAGCGACGGGATTTGGTCTGCTTGCCAGTGGACTGCATGCGAGCGAGCGGGCAGCGACTTGGCGCGAGTGGTTGCGTCGGATCGGACATGCCTTGCTCGGTTCGCGCTTTGCCGTCCGTGCTGGGCTTGCGGTGATCGTGGTGGCTCTGGTCATGAGTCGTTCGCGCATGGGCAATGCCGGGCTGTTTCTTGGGCTGACTGCGGCCGGACTCGCCGCGCTGATCTGGTGGCGTCCCCTGCCGCGGATTCTGATCTGGCTGCTGCTCTCGATCGTGGCTGTCGATGTGCTGGTGCTCGGTGCCTGGGTCGGTGTCGACAAGTTGGCCGAGCGAGTAAGCGAGACCCGACTGGTCGCTGCGTCCGTGGAATCGAGCGCCGCGACTGAAGCGCTCACTGCGGCGGAGCCCGCAGCCGTTGAGCCCAGTGATGCCGAGCGCTGGACTGTTGCCCTGGCTGCAGTTGAGTCCTGGAAGCAGCGGCCGCTGTTTGGTCACGGCGCCGGTTCGTTCCGTCTGGTGTTTCCCGCGGTGAAGCCCGAGTCGGTCGAACTGTTTTACGAGCATGCGCACAACGACTATGTGCAAACCCTGGTCGAGCGTGGCATCAGCGGCCTGCTGCTCTATCTCGCAGCTGCGCTGGCGCTGCTGTTTGCCGCTGTGCAGTCATTGCGGCAACGTGAGGACAGCCTTTCACGCGGGCTGGCGCTGGCGACCATTGCCGCGGCTGTGGCGATCGGCGTGCACTCACTGGTTGATTTCAATATGCAGATCGCTGCCAATCTGTTCTGGTTCCAGGTTTGTCTATTGTTCGGTGCGATCGCTCACGTATTGCCGGCGCGCGTGCGGCCGTCGGCGGAAACCAAGCGATGACGGGTGTGCCGGCGAGCGCGGGGAGGCTGCTCAGCCTTGTCGCCACTGTCGCCGTGGCCTGGGCCGGACTCGTCAACGCCGCACCGCCCGAAGTGGCGCTGCCCTTGGCCTGCCCCTATCGGCTGCAGGATCTCAGCGCGCCGCAGCTGTTCGCAGAAGCGGAGGCCGCCATCAAATCCTGGCGCGAACGACTCAAGGCGAGTCCCCAGGATCCGCAGATTCGTCAGGCCATGGCCGACTACGCGATCAACTTGATGCAGCGGGTCAACCGACTCGACGCCGCCGGTCTGGAGTCTGCAGCAAGCAGCTTGCGACGTTTCGTGATCGCGCGGCTGCCCGATACCTCATGGCGCATCCAGCATCAGGCCAGCCAGGGCGATCTCGGCGCGATCGAGGCGAGAATCGCCTGGTTGCGCGCCGATGCAGGTGCCGAGGTCGACACCATCTGCCGATTGGCAGCACAGGGCGCGGACCTTGGCGGTAGCGAGTCGGGCTATCGACATGCCCTCTGCATCAAGGCGCAAGCCGTCGCCTTGCAAAGCATGCAACGCGCCGCTGCACTCGGACATCCTGCGGCGATGGAGACCGTGGGTCGCCTGTGCAGCTCCGGTCGATTGACCGCTGGCTGCAAGATTGAACCTTTGTGCCGCGCTGCCCAGTCGGGTCGCATTGGCGCTGCGGCGGCGATAGGCTGGCACATGACGGGGCCGGATGTGCCGCATTCAGAGGATGGTGTGTCGTGGTTGCGGCGGGCCGCGGAGGCTGGCGACGCGTTGGCGCAGAACAACTTTGGCGAGTTGCGCGAACGTCAGCTTGAAGGCTCGGGAGATTTGCGCGACGCTTTGACGTGGTACCAGCGCGCTGCGGAACAGGGCTTGCCCGCTGCGATGGTGAATTCGGCCCGATTGCTCGCTGCGGGTTCGCCCTTTGAGTGCCGTCAGGCACAGATCCTGCTTGAAAAAGCACAGGAATCCGGGCTCGCACAGGCCGGCGAGTGGCGGCAGAGCTTGAGCTGCGACCAAAGTGATACGGTGAAAAACCCGTGAAGATTCACGGGCGTTGACAAAAATTCTGTAGTTTTGCTTGAAATTTGTATGCTAAATCGTTGAAACTAGTGGTAGTTCCGTTAGCCGGGGGGTGAACATGATCGGAAGGACCTCGTTGCTGAGGCTGGTTCTGCTTGCGAGCGGGCTGGTGTTTCAGTCGCTTGCATTGGGCGCCGCCGGAAACGGGTTCAAGCTCGGTCCGCTGCGCGTTTCGCCAACCGCTGGGCTGTCTTATGGCCATGACAGCAATGTGGTGCTGAGTTCGGGCGAAGAAATCGATTCGTTCATCACGCGCTTCTCGCCCGGCATTCGTGTCGAGGGTGGATCGGAGATCAATCGGCTGACTGCCACCTATCAGGGTGAGTACGGTCGCTACGAAAGCTCAACCACGGACAACTACAGTGATCATTCGCTGGGTTTGCAGTGGTTGTGGAACCCACTGATCCGGCACGGTTTCAGTCTCGATGCGCTGTGGGCACGTCACCATGATGAGCGCGGCACCGCCGGTCGCGAAGGCGAGCTCGCGCTGTTGCCGCTTGAGCCCGATGAGTACGATCAGCAATCCGTGGACGCCCGTTACCGTTTTGGTGCGCCCGGTGCACGCGGTCGCTTGGAGCTCGAAGCCGGCAGAACCGACTTCAGCTATCGCAACAACCGCGATCTGACCCGTTTCCGTGATCGTACCGACGACAATGTCGGCGCGGGTTTCTACTGGCGCGTCGCGCCGAAGACATCAGCCCTGGTGCGGGTAGACCAGATCGATTCGAACTACGATCTGTCCACGCTCGACAGCACCGAGCGGCATTACTACGTCGGCGTCGAACTCGACGCCACGGCGCGCACCACCGGTACGGTCCTGTTCGGCCGTGTTGAAAAGGATTTTGACGATCCGGTTCGGCAGGATTTCTCCGGCACTAGTTGGCGTGCTGGGCTCAGTTACAAGCTGCGCAGCTACTCGGTGTTCGATCTGTCGACCAGCCGCGACGCCGACGAAACCAACGGGTTTGGCGACTTCATCCTGCGTCGCGACCTGACCCTGGGCTGGAACCACCAGTGGTCGCCGCGGCTGAGCAGTCAGATCGACGTGGGCATCGCCCGCGACGAACATAGGCCGAGTCCGCGCACCGATCGCAGCACTTTCTACGGGTTTTCAGGCCAGTACCGGCTGGCCCCGTGGCTGAGTCTGGGCGCGGGATTCCGCGCATCACACCGTGATTCGGATATATCCGAGCTGAACTACGACAGAAAACAATTGCTGCTTTCGCTGGAAGCATCGCTGTAGGGATTACAGTGTGCGCAGTCCCAGAGGCTGGGGAAGGAAGCTGCAGTGAGCGTTATCCATTCTTCTGAACATTCGATTTACCCGCGCGGCGGGTATATTCGCGCCCTGCGCGCTGGTCTTCGCGGACTGGGTGTGCTTTGCCTGTTCGTACTGTCCTGTCTGCCGATCTCCGGCTTCGCTCAGGACGCTGCGGCGGCTGCGCCTCTGCGTTCGAGCTATATCCTTGGGCCCGGCGACGAGGTCAGCATCCAGGTATTCGGTGAGCCAGATCTCTCCCAGCGTTTCAAGATCGCCGTCAACGGCCGGATGAATTTTCCCTTTCTGGGTGAACTCAACGTGGTCGGCCTGACCACCAATGATCTTGAGAAGGAAATCTCCGAGGGCCTGCGCGGCGATTTTCTGCTCGACCCGCGGGTATCGGTGACGATCACCGAGTATCGGCCGTTCTTCGTCAACGGTCAGGTCAAGAGCCCGGGCAGTTTTCCATTCCAGCCCGGTCTGACGGTGCGCAAAGCGCTCTCATTGGCGGGTGGGCTGACCGAGCGGGCCTCCGAGAAGCGGGTGAGCATTATTTCCGAGGATGACAAACTCAAGGGCCGCAGCAAGGGTCGGCCGGTGACGATGGAAGACCGGGTTGCGCCCGGTGACATCATTACGGTAGATGAGAGTTTCTTCTGATGCGGAGTTCCGGTTGATGAATGCAGTTTTGCCAACTGATCCGCGCGAGTCAGCTTCGGCTGAGGAAGGTCGCGAGCTGCCCAATCTGCAGGACTATCTGCGGATACTGTTTCGCTTCAAATGGGGTGTGCTCGCCCTGATGCTGGCCAGCGGTCTGATTGCCGTACTGCGTGCGCACTCGGAAACGCCGATCTACGAGGCTTCCGCGCTGATGCTGATCGAGCGACAGGCCGCGCGCTTCGTGTCGATTGAAGAGGTCTATCGGGCCAACCAGGGCTACGATTTTGGTGAGTACTATCAGACCCAATACGAGATCCTGCGCTCGCGGCCACTGGCCGAGCGTGTGGTCGACAAGCTCGGCCTGCCAGCCTTCGCGCCCAAGGCGGATGCCCACAAGGGTTTCAGCTGGCGCAATCTGATTCCCGGCGCCAGCAAGCCGGCGGCGGTGCCTGCAGAGCCAGCACCGGTGGAGCGCGCCTGGGCGGTCGGCCTGGTTCAGGGCAGCGTTTCGATCACGCCGGTGCGCAATAGTCAGCTGGTGCGCATTCAATTTCGCCATTCTGATCCGGCGTTTGCCGCGACGCTGGCCAATGCGCACACCCAGGCCTACATCGAGGAAACCCTCGAGGGCCGGGTGCAGATGTCGCAGACGGCGTCCACCTGGTTGAACGAGCGCACGGCGGGCCTGCGCGAGAAACTCGAGCAATCTGAGCGCGCTCTGCAGGAATTTCGCGAACGCGAACGCCTGATTGATGTCGGCGGTGTCGATGGCCTTGCCGCCAGCGAACTCAGTCTCGCCAGCGGACGCCTGGCTGACGCCCGCCGTGAGCGTGCAGACAAGGAGGCCGCCTATCGCCAGGTAGAGCAGGCACGCAGTCAGGGTCGCCTCGACCAGCTGCCCCTGCTGTTGGCTTCGCCCCTGGTCACTGACCTCAAGCAAAGCGCGGTGAGTGCAGAGCGCGCGCTCGGCGAATTGACGGGGCGCTATGGCCCCAAGCATCCGCGTATGGTTGAGGCCGAGTCGACCCTGCAGTCGGCGCGCAATGCACTCAAGCAGCAACTTGACCTGGTTGCCTCCGGCATCGAGCGCGACTTCGATGCCGCGCGTCTGCGCGAAAATCAACTCAGTGGCGAGATGGGCAGTGCCAAGGGCGAGGTGCGCGACCTCAATCGCAAGCAATATGAATTGCAGGCGCTGCAGCGCGAGGTCGACAGCAATCGCCAGCTATACGAAGTATTCCAGACCCGATACAAGGAGACTGCGGCATCCGGCGGCGTGCAGAACGCCAATGCGCGGCTGATCGAAGCGGCCATGCCCAATCTGGCGCCGGTCTACCCGAACAAGAATCGCTCGGCGATGGTCGGCTTGCTGATCGGACTGGCCCTCGGTATCGCACTCGCCCTGATCCTCGATCACCTCGACAATACGCTCAAGGGTGCCGATGACGTGGAGCGACGGTTGGGTCTGCCGGTCCTCGGACTGGTGCCGCGGCTGGCCGAAACCGTCGACAAGACGGAGGCGCCGATCAACTACTTCGCGGCGCATCCGCAGTCATCGTTTGCCGAAGCCATCCGCACCATCCGTACCGGCGTATTGCTGTCGGCCGTCGACCAGGAGCACAAGCGGCTGCTGATCACATCCTCGGTGCCGGGCGAGGGCAAGACCACGCTGTCGATGAACCTGGCGTTCTCGCTGGGTCAGATGAAAAAGGTCCTGCTGATCGATGCCGATATGCGGCGGCCGGCCTTGCACCGTGGCCTGCCCGATCAACGCCAGACACCGGGTTTGAGCGAATACATCACTGGCGAGGCCAAGGTCTCGGATTGTCTGCGGCTGCTGCCCAATTCCAGCGTCTACGTCATGCCAGCTGGCGTGGCCCCGCCCAATCCTCTGGAAATTCTGAGTTCGCGCAAGTTCGCCGAGGCACTCGACAACCTCGGCAAGGCCTTCGACCATATTCTCATCGACTGTGCGCCCGCCTGCGCGGTCAGCGATGCGCTCGTGCTGTCGCGCCTCGTGCATGGTGTGATTTATGTGGTGCGCAGCGACGCAACGCAATGGCAGGTGGCACGGACCGGT
>JAYSZM010000197.1:0-31648 GCA_043738015.1 Lysobacterales bacterium | reverse complement strand
CGAAGGTGTCTGCGCGGTCGACAGCGATTGCGAGCACGCCTTTCACATCTTCGGCGCGGCCGATTTCACCGTGATCCGCGATAATGTCGTGCGCGATTTCAATGCTCAGATCAAGAGCAATGGTGATTTCGTCGGGCCGACGTTCGTATTCCCCGACGATGTCCTGATCGAGCGCAACCGATTTTACGATAGCCGCGCACGCGCGACCGGAAATCCGGTCACCAAGATCGATGTGGTCGGCGGACGCCGTTGGATCGTGCGCGCCAACACAATCTATGATTTCGAAAAGGGTGGCGGCAACTTCATCAGCTATGCGGCCTTTCTCAAGGGCAATTCCCGCGATGGCCTGTTCGAGCGCAACCTGGTGATCTGCGAGCGGCAATTCTCGGGTGGTGTGCGGCTGGGTCTGTCTTTCGGCGGCGGTGGCACCGGACCGAACTCGATCTGCGAAGACGGCAACTGTATTCCCGAGCATCAGAACGGCATCATGCGAAACAATGTGATCGTCAATTGCCCGATGGACGTCGGTATCTATCTGAACTCCGCGATGAATTCGCGACTGCAACACAACACCCTCTACAACACCGCCGGTATCGATGTGCGCTTTGCCGCCTCAACCGCGGATCTGCGCAACAATCTGCTCAGCGGGCAGATCCGCAACCGCGATGGCGGCAGCCATACCAGTGCCGGCGATCTATCCCAGGTCGCGTTGGCCTCGTTCGCCAGCTGGTTCCAAGACCCCGCGCTGGCCAACTTCCAACTGCTCAATGGCAGTTCGATCGTCAATCTGGGTGTTGCGGCGCCGCTGGTCAGCGATGACTTCTGCGCCAACTTGCGCAATGACGGAATGGCGGACATCGGTGCAGTCGAATACGACGGCGATGGCGTATGCGACACCACGGTCGGTGGCGGGCAGCCGGGCCTGTTGTTTGGTGATGGCTTCGAGTAAATCCGGGGTTGGCTGCGTTGACATCCTCTGGTTGCGAACGTACTGTACGTACATATGGTAGGCAGGGATCGTATGGAAGTGTCGCTTACTGAACTGCGGCAGCGGCTTTTTGAACTGGCCGATCGCGTGATCGAAACCGGTGAGCCCATCGTGATTGCGCGGCGTGGGCGGACTTTGCGCATTGTCCGCGACGAGGTTCAGCCGAAGGCCATTTCGCGGCTGGCCAAGTTGCGCAGTCTGCCGCCGCAAGTTTATGAAATCGGTCCGCCGCTCGATCCCCATGAGTCCCCGGCGCAGTGGTCCGAGTTCGACAGCATCGCCAACGAACCGGCCGCACCCTACGCCGCGAAGTCGAGCCGGCGTTCGGCGTCTTCGCGCGCCCGAAAGAAGTGAACCGGATCAGGCCGTGAGCATTGTCATGATCGACACTCATGTCGCGGTTGCGCTGTACAAGCGACGGATTGCAGGTCTGTCCAAGGCGGCGCAACGGCTGCTCGATGGATCGCTCGCTTGCTACTCTCCGATCGTCACTCTCGAACTGGAGTTGCTCAGTGAGATCGGTCGGGCTCAGGCTGATGCTGAAGAAGTATGCCAGTTTCTGAGCGGTGAGCTGGGCATCAACGAAAGCCCCGAGCGGCTGAGCGACATCGTGCGACACGCCCTGCCGCTGCGCTTCACGCGCGATCCGTTCGATCGCCTGATTGTCGCCCACGCGGACCTGCTGCGGGCTCCACTGATCACACTGGATGAACGCATGCACGAGCACTACCGGCGCGCGATCAGGTGATCCTGCCTGGGCCGGACAGGTAGATCGGATCACGCGCTGGCCATGTGCTCAGTTCCAGCTGCAGACGACCTTGCCACAGTTGCCGGCTTCCATCAGGTCGAAGCCCTTCTGGAAATCGTCGATATGGATCTGGTGGGTCAGCACTTTTTGCAGCGGAAATCCGGTCAGCAGCATCTGGGTCATCTTGTACCAGGTCTCGTACATGCGCCGGCCGTACATACCGTGCAGCACAAGTCCCTTGAAGATGACTTTGTCCCAGTCGATGCCGGCGCCGTTGGGCAGGATGCCGAGCAGGGCGATCTTGCCACCGTGATACATGCAATCGAGCATGTCATTGAAAGCGCTCTGGTGTCCGCTCATTTCCAGGCCGACATCAAAGCCTTCCATGTGCAGATCCTTCATCACGTCTTTGACCGATTGCTTGGAGACGTTGACCACGCGGGTTGCCCCCATATCGGCGGCGAGCTTGAGGCGATAGTCGTTGACATCGGTGACCACCACATTGCGCGCGCCGACGTGCTTGCAGATGCCTGCCGCGATGATACCGATCGGGCCGGCACCGGTGATCAGCACATCTTCGCCGATCAGGTCGAACTCCAGTGCACAGTGCGCGGCATTGCCGTAGGGATCAAAGAACGCAGCCAGCTCAGATGGGATCTGGTCCGGAATCGGCCAGAGATTGCTCGCCGGCATCGCGATGTACTCGGCGAAGGCGCCGTTGCGATTGACGCCGATGCCTACCGTCTTGGGGCATAGATGCTGGCGGCCAGCGCGGCAGTTGCGGCAGACGCCGCAGACGATATGGCCCTCGGCGGAAACGCGCTCGCCGACACGGTAGCCGCTCACGCCATTGCCCATATCAACAATGCGACCGACAAATTCATGACCGATCACCAGCCCCGGCTTGATCGTCCGCTGGCTCCATTCGTCCCACTTGTAGATGTGCAGATCGGTCCCGCAGATCGCGGTCTTCTCGAGTTTGATCAGGACATCGTTGGGTCCGATTTCGGGCATCGGAACTTGTTCCATCCAGATTCCCTTGCCTGCTTCGCGCTTCACCAGCGCCTTGATCATCTGTGCCATGTCGCTCTCCGGGTCTGGGCGCGGATTATAGGGCCTGCCTGGTGAACCGGCGGTTGCGCCAAGCCCCTACAATTCGCAGATGCCCGATTGCCGCCCTCCTGCCATTTTCCTGATGGGTCCAACCGCTGCCGGCAAGACCGATCTAGCGGTTGAGTTGGTGGAGCGCTATCCGCTCGACATCATCAGCGTCGATTCCGCCCTGGTCTATCGCGGGCTTGACATCGGCGCTGCCAAACCGGGGCCGGATGAGCTGCGGCTGGCGCCGCATCGGCTCATCGATCTCTGTGCGCCGACCGAGGCCTATTCCGCAGCGGATTTTTGCCGTGATGCCGCGGCGGCGATGGCCGAGAGTCGAGCGGCCGGCCGTGTACCCTTGCTGGTCGGCGGCACTGGAATGTATTTCCGTTCCTTGCAACGTGGGCTGTCTGATTTGCCGGAAGCAGATCCCGATGTGCGCCAGCGACTTGAGGCCGAAGCCGCCGAGCTTGGCTGGGCGGCCCTGCACCAGCGCCTGGTCCGGCTTGATCCGACGGCCGGCGCGCGCATCCATCGCAACGACCCACAACGTATTCAGCGTGCCCTAGAGGTGATCGAAATCAGCGGTCGGAGCCTCAGCGAACAGCAGGGTCAGCGTCGAAGTACGTTGCCGTTTCGGGTGCTGAAGTTCGCCTTGTGTCCCGCCGATCGCAGTGTGCTGCACGAGCGGATTGCCCGCCGATTCGCCGCGATGATCGACGCCGGTCTGCTGGCGGAAGTGTCCGCGTTGATGCGGCTGCCAGGCATCCACGCCGACTTGCCGGCGATGCGCGCGGTTGGCTACCGTCAGGCCTGGCAGCACCTGAGCGCCGAACTGGCCGAGCAGGATTGGGCTGAGCGGGGTGTATTCGCGACGCGACAGCTGGCCAAGCGCCAGATCACCTGGTTGCGTAGCGAGCACGATGCGTTCTGGCGCGACCCCGGCCTGGCTTCTGATCGCGCCGATGTTTTGCGAATGATAGAAAGTTTCTGCCGCCCGGCCAGTTGACGCTTGAACCGGCACAATCGGCCCAAAGGGGCCGATCAGCCAGAGAACCCCACGATCCCCTGTCGGAAGTCATGCTCGCCCGAGAACCGGGCCTGAACAGCGGTTCAGCGGCGCTTGAGAGCTGCGGATTCGCCTCCATTCCTTGCTAGAGTGACTGCGCGTCCCCGGACTCGGATCTTGCACCGGTCTGATATTCGGGGGTGCTCACGACCGCTTGCTGGCAGTTGCCGCATCAGGCGCATTTGCGCCGGTTGTCAGAGATTTACGTTTGGTGCCCCTAGGAGAACAAAAATGAGCAAAGGCCAGTCCCTGCAAGATCCCTTCCTGAATGCCCTGCGTCGCGAGCGCATCCCCGTCTCCATCTATCTGGTCAATGGCATCAAGCTGCAAGGCACGGTGGAATCCTTCGACCAGTTCGTTGTTCTGTTGCGCAATACCGTCAGTCAGATGGTTTACAAGCATGCCATCTCGACGGTAGTGCCGGCGCGTAACGTCCGGGTGGAAGGCGGCACTCATGGCAATGATGGCCCCGCAGACGGCCCGGACAGCTGATAACTCTTGGACTTCTTCAATAGATCCAAGGGTGGTGAGCGGGCGCTGCTGGTTCAGCCTTATGCGCCCGGCGCGGATAGCGCCGATGAGCTCGCTGAGTTCGTCGAGCTGGCGCGCTCGGCCGGGGCCCAGGTCCTGCACACCGTTACCGCCAGAGTCGAGCGGCCCAATCCACGCTTCTATCTTGGTACGGGCAAGGTCGACGAGCTGGCCGCCTTGCGTGCCGAGCATGATGCCGATCTGGTCCTGATCAATCGTGCACTCGGGCCGGTCCAGGAGCGCAATCTCGAAGCCGCGTTGAAATGCCGCGTGGTCGACCGAACCGGCTTGATTCTCGACATCTTCGCTCAGCGCGCCCGCACGCACGAGGGCAAGTTGCAGGTCGAGCTCGCCCAGTTGCGCCATCTATCGACGCGTCTGGTCCGCGGTTGGACCCATCTGGAACGTCAGCGCGGCGGTTCGATCGGCCTGCGTGGACCCGGCGAAACCCAGTTGGAACTGGATCGGCGCATGCTGGCCGATCGGGTGAAGGCGCTCGAAACCCGTCTTGAGAAGGTGGAATTGCAGCGGCACCAGTCGCGGCGCAGGCGTACCCGCGGGGAGCTCCCGGTGGTGACCCTGGTTGGCTACACCAATGCCGGCAAGTCCACCCTGTTCAACGCCATTACCGGGGCCGGTGTCTACGTCGCCGATCAGTTGTTCGCGACGCTTGATCCTACCCTTAGAAAACTCGACGGTCTGGACTCGGGCCCGGCGATTCTGGCCGATACCGTTGGATTCGTCCGCGATCTACCCCATGATCTGGTGGCGGCGTTCCGTTCTACGCTTTCCGAAGTGCGTGATGCCGATCTGCTGTTGCATGTGGTCGATGCCTCGGACCCGGATCGCGACCTGCGGTTTGATCAGGTCAACGAGGTCCTTGCCGAAATCGGCGCGGGCGAAGTGCCACAGCTGATCGTCTACAACAAGATCGATCTGGTCGAGGGCTCGCTACCGCGCCGCGAATGTACCGATGCCGGCAGCACCGAGCAGGTCTGGGTGAGCGCCGCCAGTGGAGCGGGTATCTCCTTGCTGCGCGAGGCAATCGGTTCGCTGCTCGGATCCGAGCGCTGGCATGGCAGTCTGCACCTGCCGATGGAGGCGGGCCGATTGCGCGCGCGGCTGTTTGCTGCAGGTGTGGTTCAGGCCGAGACCATGGACGACGGCGGCTGGCATCTGGACATCGACGCGCCGCGCAATCGGCTGACGCCCCTGTTCGGGCTCTCCGATGGCGACGGCGATTGGCTGCGCGAACGCTTGAAATTCACTGAGTTGGACTCCAGATAGTAGAAGCCGTGAGCGGCCTGGCGCTCGCTGCGATGAATAGTGGGGAATGCCCGGGTTTGCCGGACCCCGGCCGGCTACCTACAATGCCCGGCGTTTTGCTTATCCCCCGGTCGCCCGCGACCCAACGAGAACGGACATGGCCTGGAACGAGCCCGGAAACAACAAGAAGCGTGACCCCTGGCAGGACGGCGAGCAGCCGGATCTCGAAGAGACACTGAAGCAGCTCAAGGATCGCTTCGGGCGGTTCTTTGGCGGCGGCTCCGGCTCCGGCCTGGGATTGATCGTCGCGATCGTGCTCGGTCTGGTGGTGGTCATCGGGCTGTTCGACTCGTTCAAGCAGATCAACGAATCGACCCGCGGCGTGGTCCTGCGCTTCGGCAAGGTCCATCGCGTGATGAGCGCTGGACTGCAACTCAAATGGCCACGTCCGATCGAGGAAGTGCTGGTCGTCGAGACCGCCCAGGTCAAGAGCTTTTCCGCGCCCGGTGTACGCATTCTGACCAGCGACGAAAATCTGCTCGATATCGATTTCAACGTGCAGTATCGGGCGGCCGATCCGGTCAAGTGGCTGTTTGGCGTGCGCGATCCCGTGGTCACAATGGAAGGCGCCTCCGAAAGTGCGGTACGCCAGGTAGTTGGCGCCAATACGATGGACAAGATTCTTTCCGAGGAGCGCACGGCGATGGCGAGTGCGGCCAAGGCCGAGCTGCAGAGTCTGCTCGATCGCTACAACACTGGCATCGTGGTCACCGGACTGAATTTCCAGAATCTCCGTCCGCCACAAAAGGTCCAGGCCGCGTTCGATGATGCGATCGCCGCGCGCGAAGACAATCAGCGGTACAAGAATCAGGCCGAAGCCTACGCCAGCAAGATCGTTCCCGAGGCACGCGGTCTTGCCGCGCGCATTCGCACCGAGGCCGAGGGCGCCAAGCAGGCGGCAATCGCGCGTGCCACCGGTGACGCCAACCGTTTCGAGTTGCTGGTTGCCGAGTACGTCAAGGCGCCGGCGGTAACCCGCAAGCGCCTGCTGCTCGAGACCATGCAGGAAGTGCTTTCGAAGAATCCGAAGGTGATGGTTGATGTTCAAGGTGGCAATGGCAGCATGATGTATCTGCCGCTCGACAAGCTCCTGCAGAACGCTGGCGTGGCGCCGTCGTCGCCAGCGGTACCGGTCAACAGCACACCCAGTGTCCGCGCTACGCCGGTGCCGGCGCTGGAGCGACCTGCGCGCGATCCCAATGAAGATCCGCTGCGCTCTTCGAGGGAGCCACGTCAATGAGAAACCTGATCCTGATCGCGCTGCTCGGGGTTTTCCTGATCGCAGTCAACAGCGTGTTTGTGGTACGTGAAGGCGAGCATGCCGTGCTGCTGCAGTTCGGTGCCGTCAAGCGCGCCGACTTCGAGCCCGGACTGAACTTCAAATGGCCCGGTATCCAGACTGTCCGCAAATTCGAGCGCCGCATTCTTACCCTCAATCGCGATCCGCAGCGTTATCTGACTTCGGAGAAAAAAGACGTTCTGGTTGATTTCTACGTCAAGTGGAAGATCAACGATGTTTCCAAGTTCTGGACCGCATCCAGCGGCGACGAATCCCTCGCCGAGAGCCGCCTGGAAAACACGGCGCGTGATGTGCTGGGGCGCGAGATCATCGCGATGGAACTCAAGGAAGTCGTCGCCGATCAGCGGTCTTCGCTGATGGATGCCATGCGGATCACGCTCAACAAGACGGTGGGTGAGCTCGGCATCGAAGTGGTGGATGTTCGCGTCATGAGCATTGCCCTGCCGGACGAGGTCAGTCAGAAGGTGTTCGATCGCATGTCGACCGAGCGCGAGCGTGTTGCCAATGACCTGCGCTCCAAGGGCATCGAAGCTTCCGAACAGATTCGGGCAACGGCCGAACAGCAGGTCCAAGTCGAAGTTGCCGTGGCCGAACGTGATGCCCAGCAGCTCCGAGGCCAGGGCGATGCCGAGGCGGCGGCGATCTATTCCGCGGCGTATCAGCGCGATCCTGAATTCTATGGGTTCTATCGCAGTCTGGAGGCCTACCGCAACGCTTTTGCCAAGAATGATTCGGTCCTGGTGCTCGATCCGAAGTCCGAGTTCTTCCAGTATTTTGGCGAGGCCGGCAAGCGCTGATCGCGCCGGAACACACGGATGACCGAGGAATGGTGGATCGCCGGCTGTCTGGTCCTGGTGATCGAGGGTCTGGTGCTGGCGGCGTTTCCCGCTGCCTGGCAGAGAATGATGTTGCAGCTGGCACAGGTCTCGCCACGGCAGCTGCGAACGGGCGGAATTGTGGCTATGGCGCTTGGACTGCTCTGCCTGAAACTGGTTAAGGGGTAAACTGGCGCCGTCTCGACCGTGCCCGGCAGGTTCGCACCTCTGCTGGCCGGCGCTGGATGGGTGATCCTGCAGTGAATTCCTGGTGGCATTGCTGCGGATCAGTCCGCGCCACGGCCGGTGTTGATGCGGGCGCTTGCAGGCCAATCAATTTGTAGATCTGGAGTTAGGCAATGGGCAAGTCAGTCGTGATCCTCGGTGCCCAGTGGGGCGACGAAGGCAAGGGCAAGATCGTCGATCTGCTGACCGAGGGCGTCGGCGCAGTCGCGCGCTTCCAGGGCGGCCATAACGCCGGTCACACTCTGGTGATCAATGGTAAAAAGACCGTGCTGCACCTGATTCCCTCCGGAATCCTGCGCGATGGTGCCCTGTGTCTGATCGGCAATGGTGTGGTGCTCTCACCCGCTGCGCTGATCAAGGAAATCGGTGAGCTCGAGGGCAATGGTGTCGATGTGCGCTCGCGCCTGAAGATCAGTCCGGCAACGCCGCTGATCATGCCGTACCACATTGCGGTCGATCAGGCCCGCGAGCGCGCTTCCGGCGCACAGGCGATCGGCACCACCGGCCGAGGCATCGGACCCGCGTACGAGGACAAGGTCGCCCGTCGCGGTATCCGGATTGCCGATCTGTCCTACCCGAGTCAACTCGCCGACAAGCTGCGTGCGACCATCGACTATCACAACTTTGTGCTCGCCAATTGGCTGAAGTCCGACACCGTTGATTACCAGCGGGTGCTCGACGAGGCGCTGGCGTTCGGCGACTACGTCAAGCCGATGGTGGCCGATGTCAGCAGCCTGCTCTACGAAGCCCGTCGTCGCGGCGAGCGCATCCTGTTCGAGGGTGCCCAGGGCTCACTGCTCGATATTGATCACGGTACTTATCCGTATGTGACCTCCAGCAACACCACGGTGGGTGGCGCGCTCGCCGGCACCGGCGTCGGTGCCGATGCCATCGACTACGTGCTTGGCATCGCCAAGGCCTATGCCACGCGTGTCGGGGGCGGGCCGTTCCCGACCGAACTCAACGATGCCATGGGTGAAGATCTGCGCAAACGCGGCAATGAGTACGGTGCCACCACCGGACGACCGCGTCGCTGTGGATGGATCGACATGGTTGCGCTCAAGCGCGCGGTCCAGATCAATGGCATGTCGGGCTTGGCGATCACCAAACTCGACGTGCTCGACGGGCTGCCGAGCATCAAGGTCTGCGTCGCCTACGAATACCGCGGCAAGCGCCGCGAACTGGCGCCGCTCGACGCTGCCGGCTGGGACGAAGTCAAACCGGTGTATCTGGAATTCCCGGGCTGGGACGAGCCCACCAGCGGTATCCGCGAATTCAGCAAGTTGCCGGCGGCGGCACGCGCCTATCTGCGTTCGGTCGAAGAGCTCTCGGGTTGCCCGCTGGCCATTGTCGCCACCGGCGCCGATCGCCTCGACACCATCGTACTCAAGGATCCGTTCGCCTGATCGGCGTTCGGCGCAGGGCGTCGGCCTCGAACCCTGCGCACGACGGCGTTGCGATCAGTCGCCTTCGGCCGCGGCTTCGCGGCCCTGTTGGCGGATCAGGGCTTCCTGCCTGGCGTCCTCGATCGACAGCATGATGTCGCCGACATCGGCGCTGCGTTCATCGAACACGAAGCGGCCGCTGAGCTCGGAATCGGCGCGCAGTTCGCCGTTCGCATAAAGAGCCCACATTTCCTCCCCGTAGTGCGTGTCATTCAATTCGGTAGCGGAGCGACCGAGACAGTCGCGCAGATTGTGCACGTCGCGCAGCAGCATGGCGCGCGCCGCATTGTTGCCCTCGGCGCTGACGACTTGCGGAAAGTCGATGAGCACCGGGTAGCCCTCGCCGACCAGGACGTTGTACTCGGAGAGGTCACCATGGATCAGCCCGAGGCAGAGCATGCGGACGACATCGCGGATCAGGCGGGTATGAAAATCGCGGGCCTGCTCGGGGCTGAGTTCGACCTCACCCAGACGCGCTGCGCTGAATCCTTCGGCATCGGTGACCAGATCCATCAGCAGCACACCATGGAAGTAGCCGTGCGGCTTGGGAACGGAGACCCCTGCCGCATCCAGCCGGTAGAGCACATCGACTTCGGTGTTCTTCCAGGCGGTCTCCTGTTCGCGTCGACCAAACTTGCTGGCCTTCACAATGGCGCGAGTCTGCCGGCTGCCGCGGATCCTGCGGCCCTCCTGGTACTGCACGCGTGCCTGAAAGCTGCGCTGTGCCATGTCTTTGTAGACCTTGGCGCAAAGTACCTGGTCGCCGGCGCGCACGACGTAGACGGATGCTTCCTTGCCGCTCTTCAATGGGCGCATTACCTCACTGATGACGCCGTCATCGATCAGTGGCTGCAGGCCCTTCGGGGTTTTCATCTATGTGTCGTCGTGTTGTCAGTCAGCCGACATTATGGGTGATCTACGCTGAAGCGCGAGCGATCAAACCGATTCTGCGCGGCCAGAACGCACTCAACTCGCTCAGTCGGCTGGCCGCGCGCAGCCCGAGTCGCTGCAATCGTCAACATGGGCGCTCGGCGTGCCGGCTGCCGTCTGTGGTTGGTAGCCTGCGATGGCCGCCATGATGGCGGCGCCCAAGGCGATGTCGTCAAGCACGCCAAAGTGCTGCATGCAGAGCCGTCCGTCACGGTCGATCAGCAGGGTGGTGGGCGTGCCCTGCATCGCATAGGCGCTCATGGTCTTGGGGATGCCGCCGTGCGGATCTGCAGCATCCAGGCCAATCGGAAAATCAAGCCGGTATTCGTGGGCAAACGCCCGCAGCGCGGCCATCGTGCCCTGGGCCTGATGATGCTCGAAGACCGAATGCAGGCCGATCACGGCGAGCTGTCGGCTGGAGAACTGCCGTCTGGCCCGTTGTGCCTGGGGCAGGGCATGGCTGACACAGGCAGGGCAAAGCATCTGGAAGACTTCGATCAGGACCACGCGACCGCGCAGATCCGACAGGGAGAAATCATCCGCAGCGTTCAACCAGGACTCGGTGATCAGTGGCGCGGCAATCGGATACACAAACACCTCGGCTTGATGGTGGCGGGTCAGCGCCTGGCAATTGGCGCGATCAGCATAGCGGGGCCCCGTATAGCTGAGGCCTTGAGGCGTTCAGCGCCGTGCCATCGCGTGCGCGCTACCGGGCACGACCCGCGACTGACGCAGGTGAGGTCAGGCAAGCAGCCGGCGCTCCAGATCGCAGACTATGATCCACTGGCGCGCGTCAATGCGCGGGCGCTGCGGACAACCCGCAGCACCCCGCAATGGCGCAAACGAGGATTCGCGATGTCGGTCCCACGGCTGTCCGCTCTACCCGTCTATTTCAGCGCATCGATGGTGGCTGACTCCTATTCGTACTCGCCCAGCGCGGCCAAACCAGCGCGCGTACTGGACAGCTGGAAACGGATGGGTGTACCGCTCGACGTGCAGGCGCCGCGCGCCGTCAGGCGTTCGCAATTGGATCGTGCACACGATCCGCGCTACGTGGAAGGCGTATTGGCTCTGCGTCTGGAGAATGGATTCGGCAATCGCAATGCCACAATCGCAGCAAGCCTGCCCTATACATCGGGCGCGATGTGCGATGCCGCGATCAGCGCGCTCGCCAATCGTCGCGTCGCCATTGCGCCGGTCTCAGGCTTCCACCACGCCTGCTACGCCGAAGGCGGCGGTTTCTGCACCTTCAATGGGCTGATGGTTGCGGCTCTGACCCTGATCGACGCGGGACTGGCGCGTCGGGTCGGCATCCTCGACTGCGATCACCACTACGGCAACGGTACCGTAGACATCATCCGCCACTTGCAGCTGGCCGACTGCGTGCAGCACGACACGGTAGGCGCGAGCGAGTTCGATAGCGACCACGCCGAATCGTTCCTGCAGACGCTCGGTCGTCGCGTCGGTGCCTTCGCCGGCTGCGATGTGCTGCTCTACCAGGCAGGTGCCGATCCGCACATCGATGATCCCCTCGGCGGCTGGCTGACCACAGCGCAACTGGTGCGGCGTGATCGCATCGTATTCGAGGCCGCGGCGATCATCGGGCTTCCAGTGGCATGGAATCTTGCGGGCGGCTATCAGGAACCCCTGCGCCGCGTGCTCGATATCCACGACAATACCCTGCGTGAATGCTGGCGTGTACATGGCGCTTCAGGTAGTCCGGATCGCTGAAGTCAGCCCGGGTTTCGCAGCCTGCGTTGCGAGGCCTTGTACCAGAGAGCCGCCCCTGCTTGAGCTTGTTTCAGCGCACTTCGGATGCCTCGGTCGCTATTTTTTCAGCCAACTGCCGGCAATGCCCCCAACCCCCTGAATTCGAAGGAGCCACGCGATGACCACACTGACGCAACGCTACTCTGAGGCGGTCGAACTCGCCCGCCATGCGCACTCGGGCCAATTTCGCAAGGGAACGAAGATTCCCTACCTCTACCATTTGCTGGCGGTATCCAGTCTGGTGCTGGAATTTGGCGGCGATGAAGATCAGGCCATCGCCGGGCTGCTGCACGATCTGATCGAGGACTGCGGTGAGGTCTACCTCTCCGATGTCCAGGCGCGATTCGGGCCGCGGGTTGCCGGGATGGTGCAGGATTGCAGCGACGGCAGTGCCGAGCAGAAGGGCGCAGCGCGTACGCCGGATGAACGACGCGCGGACTGGAAGCGGCGCAAGCTGCAGTATCTGGCGCATCTGAGTGACGCCGGTCCGGGGAGCCTGCTGGTATCGGCCTGTGACAAATTGCACAACGCGCGTGCCATTGTCGCGGATCTGGAAGACCCTGCCGTCGGCAATCAGGTCTTCGAGCGGTTCACCGCCGGAGCGGCGGGAACCCTGGCCTACTATCACTCATTGGCTGTGCTGATGGCCCAACGGGAAGTAGCGCCCGCGCGGCAATTGGAGCTCACGGTCGCCAGGATGCACCGACACGCCGGTGCCGAGCTTCGGCTGGTCCTTACCTAGCCAAGCCCCGGACGCAATGCAGCCTTGGGCTAGAATGCCAGGTCATGAAGCACGCCGATCGCTTTGCCTTCTTCTCGCGTCTGCGCGAGCTCAATCCCCATCCGAAGACCGAGCTCGAATACCGTACGCCGTTCGAGCTGTTGATCGCGGTGGTCCTGTCGGCGCAGGCGACCGATGTTTCGGTCAACAAGGCAACGAAAAAATTATTCGCCCGCGCCAACACGGCGCAGGGATTGCTCGAGCTAGGTGAAGAAGGCATCAAGCCGTACATCAGCAGCATCGGCTTGTTCAACGCCAAGGCACGTCACATCGCAGCGGCGTGCGCGATCTTGAAGCGCGATCACGGTGGCGAGGTACCGCGTGATCGGGATGCACTGGAACGGCTGCCAGGGGTAGGTCGCAAGACCGCGAACGTCGTGTTGAATACGGCGTTCGGCGAAGCCACGATGGCCGTGGATACGCATATCTACCGCGTTGCCAATCGCACCGGATTGGCGCCGGGGGCAACGCCACTGGCGGTGGAGCAGGGCTTGCTGCGACGTATTCCGAAGGAATTTTTGCAGGACGCCCATCACTGGCTGATCCTGCACGGTCGCTACGTCTGCAAGGCGCGCAGTCCCCTGTGCGGAATTTGTCCGGTGCGCCCGTTCTGTGGATACCGCGAGAAATCTGCAGCTGTTCCGTGACCGGCGGCAAAAACGGCTCGCGTGGCAATCACCCCACGATCACGGCTGGCAATGAAAGCTTTTGCCTCCTGCTCCGGTCCCTTGGGCGTACACGCAACGCAGAGGCTTGCAATTTTCTGCAATCGGCCTAATTTGCTCGCGAAGTGAGTTCCTGGGTTTTGCGTTGCAGCATGATTGGGTATCGTCGCGTAAGCGGCAGCGATGACGGGCGTTTCCCGTCGACACGATGCATCTGGAGACAACCATGTCCAAAAAAGTGATCAATCCCCTGACCCTGACCATTGGCGCAGCGCTCCTCGGTGCCGTCGGCATGGCCAGTGCCGGCTCGTTCGCGCTTACCGATCTGGGCACCGGCTACATGCTGACCGGTGACAAGGCCACCGAAGGCAAGTGTGGCGAAGGCAAATGCGGCGAGAAGAAGGCCGATGGCAGCTGCGGCGAGAAGGCCAAGGCTGAGGGCAAGTGTGGTGAAGGCAAGTGCGGCGAGAAGAAGGCCGACGGCAGCTGTGGTGAGAAGAAGGCTGACGGAACCTGCGGTGAGAAGAAGGCTGACGGAACCTGTGGCGAGAAGAAGGCCGACGGAACCTGTGGCGAGAAGAAGGCCGACGGCAGCTGCGGCGAGAAGAAAGACCACTGATCGGCAATGATCGGCGATGAATAAAGGTCCACGCCAATTTGTTGTGCAAGGCGCTGGCCTCGGTCTGCGACGGGCCCTGATGGGCCCGTTGCGGGACGCCGCTGCGGGCAGTTTCGATTTTCTCGAACTGGTGCCGGAAAACTGGATCAATGTCGGCGGCAAGCTCGGCCGCCAGATCCGCGCCTATACCGAGCGCTATCCCTTTGTGTCACATGGGCTGTCCTTGTCGATTGGCGCACCGTCGGCGCTGGATGAGACTTTCCTGATCAAGCTCAAGCGCTTTCTGGACGAGCACCAGATCCGCGCCTACAGCGAGCATCTTTCCTATTGCTCGGATGACGGCCATCTTTACGACCTGATGCCGATCCCGTTTACCGAAGCGGCTGTGCAGCATGTAGCGGCGCGCATTCGCCGCGTGCAGGATGTGCTTGGCCGCCGCATCGCGATGGAGAACGTGTCGTTCTACACCATGGTCGGTGCCGAGATGAGCGAGCTCGAATTCATCCGCGCGGTGCTGGAGCAAGCAGACTGCGACTTGCTGCTCGACCTCAACAATATCTACGTCAACAGCGTCAATCATCGCTACGATCCTGTGGCTTTTTTGCGCGGGCTTCCGTTGGAACGCGTCGCCTATTGCCACATCGCTGGCCACTACAACGAGGCCAGTGACCTGATTGTCGATACTCATGCGGCCGATGTGATCCCG
The DNA here is from genome assembly GCA_043738015.1 of Lysobacterales bacterium. GTDB lineage: Bacteria > Pseudomonadota > Gammaproteobacteria > Xanthomonadales > Ahniellaceae > 0-14-3-00-62-12. The sequence continues at coordinate 16,611 of JAYSZM010000197.1, read as the reverse complement.
CCGGTATGGGCTTTGCTTGAAACCGCTTATGCCGAGTTCGGGGTAATGCCGACCCTGCTCGAGCGCGACTTCAATATTCCGCCGGTGCCGGAGCTGCTTGCCGAAGTCGATCAGATCCGACAGCGCCAGCAGCATGCGATCAACGTGATGCCGAGGCAGGCAAGGTCGGAGTCCGCCCGTGTCCGTGCCTGAGCCCACACCAGGTTTCAAGGAACTGCAGTATCGATTCGCCGCGCACCTGCGCGATCCACAGGCGAATCCGGCATTGCCCGGGGTCGAAGATCGACGCCTGAAGATCTATCGGGATCTGTTTTTCAACAACATCGAAAACATTCTCGGTACCGGCTTTCCGGTGATCAAGCGCTTGCTCGGCAAGTCGCGCTGGCTGCATCTGGTGCGCAGATTCTATGCTGAGCACGAATCACATACACCCCTGTTTTCTGAAATAGGCCGTGAATTCCAACGCTATCTGCAGGCGCGCGCCGAGCGCGGCTGTGAAGATCCAGTGTTTCTGGTTGAGCTGGCGCACTACGAGTGGGTCGAGCTTGCACTCTCCCTCGATGAGCACGAAATCGACTCGATTGCGCACGATTCGAGCGGTGATCTGCTGGGCGGCGCGCCGGTGGTCTCGCCGCTTGCCTGGTTGCTCGAGTATCGCTTCCCAGTGCAACGGATCAGTGACAGCTATCAGCCGGAAGTCGCACCCGACACCGCAACCTTTCTGGTTGTATCGCGCAATCGCGCCGATGAGATCGTATTCACCGAACTCAATCCGCTGTCATTCAAATTGCTCGAAGTGCTGAAAGCCAATCCTGGCGTTTCCGGTCTTGATGTCATCGAAGCACTGATCGGGGCATTGGGCTCCGCGGATGCCGAAGCCATGACAGATGCCGCCAAGGCAATGCTGGAGCGTTTTCGCGAACGCGACATCATTCTCGGGTCCCAGTGACCCGCGCCGGCGCGTTATTGTCGCCAATGAAACAAAGCAGTGGAGCAGGTCGATGAGCAAGCTTTCCGTCGCGGGTGCTGTCAATGTGTGGCAGCAGATCGTGTCGCGTCTCGAGGGTGCCGGTCAGGTCATCCCCTTGCTGGCCATGCGTCTGGTCATGGGTTGGGAATTTTTTGAGGCCGGTCGCGAGAAATTGCACGGCAGCAACTGGTTCGGCGGTATCCAGGATCAGTTTCCGTTTCCCTTCGACATTGTCCCGGCCGCGTTGAGCTGGCAGATCGCTACCTGGTTCGAACTGGTTGGCGCGGTCTGCCTGTGGCTCGGTCTGGCGACGAGATTCTGGGCCTTCAATCTGCTCTTCCTCACCTTTGTGGCGACCGCTGCCGTGCACTGGCCCGACATGTGGTCGATGTGGTCGGATATTCTGAAGGGCTATGCGATCTCGGACGATGGTCATGGCAATTTCAAATTGCCACTGTTGTTCGTGGTGATGCTGCTGCCGCTGGTGTTCATGGGCGCCGGAAAATTGAGTCTCGATCGTCTGATCGCGCAATGGTTCATGGAAGACGGCGAGTCGCGCCCCTTGGCGGATCTCTATGCCTGGGCGCTTGCGGCGGCTGTGCTTGGGCTGCCATTCCTGATGCTGATGCCGTTGTTCGGCGCGGGACTACTGTTGTTGGCCGGGGTATTGGCCCTGTTCGCGCGATTCGCCAGGGCCTGATCGTTATCGGATCAGGGCTTGCGCAGGCGAGCCTTGGCGCGTTCGAGGGCTGCGCTGATCGGGTCGGCCTTTGGCTCGATGCAAGCGGCCAAGGCATCGCGCTTGCCGGCCAGCAATTGATCGCGCTGCGCAGCTTCGCGCTGAAGGCGGAGTTCGCGCGCCTTGTAGCGCAGACGTGCCGCCTGTGCGCGCACGGCCTCGGCGGCGCGCCAGCGCGCTTCTTCGGCCAGAAATGCGGCAACTTCCGGGATTACGGCGCAGGCGCTGCATACTGCCGTTGCACGTGTGGTAGCGGCGCGCGCTGCAGATTCGGTGCCGCAACGGGCGCAGGCTTCGATCATTTCACGGTCCCGGTTGCTTGTGGATGCCGGCAATCCAGCACAGTCCAATGCCGGCTTTGTCGGGCCCTGGAGAAAGGTCGACTCATCTTGCAGATCAATAGCCGGTCGCGGGCTCGCCGCCGTCCGCCTCATCCAAGGCGAACTCGCCATCACGCCATCGGCTCAGCATGCCGCGCGCATCCAGTGCGCGCGCGTTCGGCACCATCACCTTGAAGTGGCCAAGCGCGTGCCCCCACAGACCCTGTGTTGAAAGCGTGTCGGAATTCTCGACCCGTGCCGGGATGTCGTGGCGTCGCAACAGGCCAGCGAAAATCTCGGCGTGCATCAGGTCCTCAAAACTCTCGACGCGCGTTTCCATGCTGCGATCTTACCCGCAGCGGGCGGAGCGACGCATGCCCCACGAGTTGGCGATCGCCGCCCGGCGCGCGTACCGGACGGCGATGTCGATCAGTCTTTCGCGCCGCGATCAGGCCTCGAAGGCGATGCCGGCAGCTTCTGGTGGCGCGGGTGGTGGCGTCGGTGCAACGGGCGGTGTGGGCGGCGCTGGTGGTGCCGCGACCGGCGGTACGCCCTTCACAGCGGGTGGGCTCGGCGGTGCCGGTGGTGCTGGCGGCGCTCGAAACATGAAGTGGTCTCGTTCCGGCGCGATCACCGTCAGCACCTTGGCCTTGCGGTCACGCCACACTTCCACACTCATTGCCTGACCCGGATCCTTGCTGGCGAAGGCGCGCATCACACCGACCACCGAGTCCGCTGGCTTGCCATCGATTACATGGATGACATCGCCGGGCTGGAGTTCCTTGAGCGTGTGCTCGTTGCTCTCGATGACGAGCACGCCGCGATCGGTTCCGAAATAGCGGCCGAGTTCCGGATTCAATTTGCTCAGGTTCAGGGTTGCCCAGGGCGCGCCACCGCTGCGAACACGATGCACGATGTTTTCGACATGGCCGCTGGTGTGCTCGCCGTCCTCGCTTTCGAACTCGAAGACGTGCGCACCCGGTGCCATCGGGGCGCCCAGCTCACGGCGTTTGCCGTTGACGATGATCTCGATCTTCTGGCCGTCGACGCCCGGATGCAGCTTGGCCAGCGGCGCCAGTGAGCCGGCCAACTCGGGCATGCTGTCGAGCATTCCCGCCCAGTCCCAGCTCTCGCGCCGCTCCGCCTTCAACGCGAAGGTCTGCGACTTGCCATCGCGCAGTACGGTGAGCTTTACTTCTTGATCGGCTTCAAGATCGCGCAGCAACTCGCGCGCACTGTCGACGCCGGCCTGACTGCCGTTTTCCTTGGTCAGCGATTTGCCATTCACCGAGATCAGCACGTCACCGGCGCGGATTCCAGCTTTCGCGGCCGGTCCGCCTGGCGTCACCGCGCCGATCCGCACATCCTTGTCGTCGGGCACCATCACGATACCGACCATGGCGCGTTTGGGCTCGTGCAAGTAGCGGAACGCGAAAGCCTGTGGCCCGCCCTCGCCGAGTTTCGCCGACAACTCGGCAATGCGACGGGTGACGTCGCGCAATTCGTCGCGCGCGACCTGCAGATCGGCGCGTGCCTTCGCCATCTCGGTGGTCGATGGCGCATCTGCGGCATGGCTGGTCGGAAGCGCCAGCATCATGGCCAGTGCAAGGAGGGAGAGTCGAAGTTTCATGCGTGTTCCTCTTCGTTTTGCGCTGTGTGCGCTCAGTTGATCGGATAGGTGGCGCTCAGCAGCGTCGGGCTTTGATCGGGGAAGGCTTTGTCCCAGGCAGGTTGCGAACGCACTTCCGCCAGTCGGCTCATGAGGCGGATGCGGCGTTCCCAGAGGGACTCGGCCTGGGAATCGTTTTCGGTGGCACCGAGTTGCAAATCGGTCAGGCCGATCAGATCCTCAAGCTCGGCACTGGCCATGGCGGTTCCGGCATCCATCGGCATGTTCTGTTGCTCAAGCCGGCGCAGAGCGGTCTCCCACTCGAGGGAACGCTGCATCAGTGCCTGCAGCTTGTCGGGTCCGCCCGCACCGGGCGGCCGCCCGGGATCGCCAGTCTCCGCCTTGAACACCAGCAAGCCGAGGCCAATGACCATCACGCCAGCGGCCCAGGCCATCCACTTTGGACGTCGTCCGGTTGCGCGCGTTGCCTGCGCCTGGTGCAACGCCAGCAGCGCGGGCAAAACACTGCGCTGGGGGGTCAGCAGCGGCAGCGCCCGCAATGCTTCGGCGAGCGTGCGGTCGTCAGCGGCGCCCCCGAGTGCGTTGATGCGATCGATTTCATCCGGCATATGCCAGTCCTCCTTCAACTACCGTCAACATGCCGCGCAGGCGCTGAGTGCCGCGCGAGAGCTGGGATTTGGAAAAACTCACCGTCTTGTCGAACAAGCTGGCAATCTCTTCGTGCGAGTAACCCTCGACGTGGTACAGCCAGACCACACTGCGCGTGACTGTCGGCAGTTTGCGTAGGGCTTCCTCAAGATCCCGGCTGTCGATCCGCGGCGACTCGGGTTCGAGCGCATCGGCCGGCTCGGGTACTTCATCGGTGAACTCGATCAGCCTGCGCTTGCGCAGGCGCATCAGGGCCTCGTTGACCGCGATCTGACGCAGCCAGCCCCAGAACGGCGCATCGCCGCGGAACTGATCAAGCTTGCCGAACAGAGCGAGCATGGCGTCGTGGAGGATTTCCTGTGCCTCGTCGGCGTCATTGAGCATGCGCCAGGCCAAACTGTAGACCGGCCGCTCGAACAGCCGATAGATCTGTTCGAAGGCACGCCCTTCCCCGCGTCTGGCCCGATCCAGTAGGGATGCTGGTACATCGATGGCGAAGGAGGATGTGCTCACGGTCTACAAGATGCGCGGCGTTGGTCAAAGGTCGCAGCGATTTGCAGTTCCGGCAACAAAAAAGGGCCGCAGACGAATCCGCGGCCCTTTCTGGAGGTGGGGCAGGGCCGTGATTACAGGCCGGTCGAGATCTCGACGGTGAAATACACGCGCGCGTCAGCAATGTCGCCGTAGAAATTCTCGCCATCATTGTCGGTGTCGGACCAGTTCAGCGAAGTGGTGACCGGACCCCAGCTCTTGGAAAGACCGACGCCCCAATGCGAGTAACTAAAATCGGAGCCGTCCTCGTTGCCCTTGTCGATGTCGTAGGTACCGACTTCGCCAGTCAGACTCAGGCCGCCCCAGGGCAGCTCGTAGTTGCCACTCAGGCCGAGGTAGACGCCGTCCTCATCCGAGTTGAACACGTCATTTGAGTAGCCGATGGTCGCGGTGACGTATTCCTTGAAGCTGACGGCACCGATGAATTCGTTGTAATCATAGTCGAAGCCGGCGTTAGAGCCCGGATAGAAGTAACGGACGAGCTGCACGTCGCCGCTCCAATCTTCGGCGAAATCGAAGCCGTAGCCGATGAACGCATCGATTTCGACATTGGCGCCATCCTCGTCCACGGCCAGCGTGTCGTCCGAGGTGAAATCCACGCTTGAGCCCCAGAGGCCCATATAGAAACCGGTCTCATGGTCAAAATTCAGGCCTGCCTGAAGGGCGGGATCTTCCTGTGATTGCGAGACACCACGGAATACATAGTCGCTGGTCAGGGCGAGGTCAGCGGAAACCTCCCACGAACCGCTGGCTTCGGATTCTTCATCCTGCGCCAGTACGTTGCCGACCAGGCAAAGTGAAAGGGCGGAGGCAAGCAGAGCTTTGTTCAACATGAGGTAGTCCTCTGAATGGGATCGGGGCTGCGCACGCAACGCAGTTTTTTAAGTCTCGGCGTGCAGTGAGTGTAATAAATCCCCACGGATTCGGCCACGGCGGATGGCGGTGGCCGTCCGCCCGATCGATCGTTGGGCGGCAATCACTTAAACCCGGCGGCGCGGCTTGCGCACTCGACAAATGTATGCTGCGCTGCGGCAAGGCGGAAATTGGCGCCAGTGATCGCACGCGGTAGGTGCTTCGTCGATCATCGTCGCGGCCTTGGAAGCCTGCAGAGGGACCTTTCAAATCCCCGATAGACGCTGGCCTCGGAAGCGAAGGGAGTCGCGGCGCAACAATTTCCCGATGCTATGATCGGGCCAAATCTCAGCCTTGCCCAATGAGTCCAGTCTCGACCATCCAAATCCCCGGCTATGAGTTGATCCGCGAGCTGGGTGTCGGCGGGATGGCGACTGTGCATCTGGCGCTGCAGACCTCGCTGGACCGCAAGGTGGCGCTGAAGGTGATGCGGCGCAATATCGACGACGCCGAGAAATTCGAGAAGCGCTTCCTGGTCGAGGGCCGCACTCTGGCCAAGCTGCCACACCGCAACATCGTCGCGGTGTACGACATCGTAAAGAGTGAGAGTGCCACCTATATCTCGATGGAGTACCTCGAGGGCGGCACCCTGCATGATCAGATGGCGTCGGGCTTGTCGCTGGGCGAGGCGGTGGCAATCGTTGTGCAGATCGCTGGAGCGCTGCAGTTCGCCCACGATCACAACGTGGTGCATCGTGATCTCAAGCCCGCGAACATCATGTTCCGTGATCCGACCACGCCGGTACTCACCGATTTCGGAATCGCCCGTCAGCAGGACGCGCAATCCACGCGGTTGACCCAGACCGGCATGCTGGTCGGTACGCCAACCTATATGAGCCCGGAGCAGATCAATGCCCTGGAGGTCGATGGTCGCTCGGATCTGTACAGCCTGGGCGTGATGTTTTTCGAATTGCTGACCGGCAAGCCACCCTTCCAGGGTGACTCGCCGATTGCCGTATTGATGGCACACCTGACCACGCCACCGCCGCCCCTGCCAATGCTCTACCAAGAGTTTCAGCCGGTGCTGGATCGAATGCTGGCGAAGAATCGCGAGGAGCGCTTCGACGACCTCAGGGAGTTCACCAAGGGGCTGAAGGCCGTGGTGGTGAACAATGAAACCTTGTGGTCGAGACTGCAGGCGGATCCCAACCAGAGCTCGTCGGAACAGTTGCGCGCGCTCGGATTTTCGGTGTCGCAGACGGTCGGCGATGCACTGCAATCGCCGGGTTCACTGCGTCGCAGTCAGGCCTCATTGCCCGGATTCCGCGAACTGCCGACCCAGGGCGGCAAACTGCCTGGCGTATCCGCCGACCCGCCGGCGCGATCTGGCGCAGGGACCGGGCCGCAAATCCAGCCGACAGCGGTGTCCCGCACGACCCTGCCACCTCCGTCTCGCGAGCCCAGTGGCGCACGTTCCCGCGCCCGGCCGGCCTGGTTGCTGCCGGGTGCAATAGGCTTTGTCGCCGTACTCGTGCTGGCGATCGGCTGGATGTTCATGCGCCCTGGCGCCGAGATCGATCCAAGAATCAAAGCCGACGTCGATCTTCGCCTGCGCGCGGTCGATCAGCTGATCATCGACGGCAAGCTGATCGTTACCGATGACACCAGCAGCAATGCGCTCGATATTTTTCGTGGTGAGCAGGCGCGCGCGCCGAAGTATTCGGGAGTCGTGCAGCGTGGCGAGGTGTTGCTGGCCGCGCTAAAAAAGCGAATTGACCGACAGGTGAAAGAGGGCAAGTTTGACGATGCACTCATTGCCCAGGGCGTGGTGGCCAGCATCTGGCCGGACGACACCGAAATTGCTGTTCTGCCCGAGTCGATCGAACTGGCGCGCAAGCTGGCGCAGCAGGCTGCTGAACTCGAGCAGTTGCTGAAAGATGCACGGAATGCGCAGTCCGAGGGGCGCGACATCGGACCTGCGGGCGCCTACGCCTTGCTCGCCAAGGCGGCAAGTATCGCGCCTGCCGACAAACGTGTGCGCGAGCTGCATGATGGCTTGATGGTTCGTTTGCTCAAACCTGTCGAAGATGAGTTGCGATCGGGAAATATCGAGGAGGCTGGTCGTCGTCTCGAAGCACTGGCCCCGCAACTGCGTGGTGATACCGCCTGGGTTGCGTTGCGTGATCGCCTCGATCAGGCTGAAAAGCGCGTCGAGCTTGAACAGCGATTGGCCACGCTCTATGCGCGTTTTGATGGCGAGATAAACAAGGGTCAGCTCACCGATCCTGCCGCCGACAACGCCCTGCAAACTCTCGAGCAGATCCGCGAGCTGGACGCCACGCACCCAGAACTCGCCGGGCGTACCGCACGGCTGGCCGATGCGCTGGTCCAGAACGCCCGCCGCAGCCTCGCCACTGGTGATGCCAGTGCGGCGTTGCAGATGATCGACGTCGCCCTGCGGGTGGCGCCGGGGCAGTCCGCTGCGATGGCACTGAAGGATGATGCTGAGGGTCAACTCAGCGCCGATCAACGCAGATTGGTCAAGCTGATTGGCGACGCCAGGCAAGCACTGGTTGATCGGCGTTTTGTTGCGCCAGTTGGCAACAATGCACGCGAGCTGCTCGATCAGGTCCTGCGGCTCGATCCGCAGAATGCCGATGCACTGGCGATGCGGGCCAGTATTTCGCAGCGGATCGCCGAGGCTGCCCGGGCGCTGGCAGAAGAGGCCAAGATTGACCAGGCCATCGCGTTGGTACGCGAGGCGCGCCCGCTCTACCCGGCCGACAACAGCCTGCTTCTGTTGTCACAACAACTGGATCAGCAACTGGCGGGTGCGCAGCGCGAGCAACGCCGGCGTGACCAGATCGAGCGTATTCAACGCGCGTCCGATCAGCGCCCCTTGGTCGAGTCGGAAGTGATCGCCGCGATCGATCTGGCTGCCGCCTTGCTGACAGCGAGTCCACGCGATGTCGACGTGTTGACGGCGCGCCATAGATTGGTCGATGCCCTGACCGAATCAGTGTCCGGAGCGACCAGTGCCGGCGATTTGCAGGCGCTCGGCAAGATGAGCGATGGCTACCGCGCCCGCTTCGCATCGGATCCTGCTGCCGAGAAATTGCGCTCCGAGTTTGCCCGCGCCACGAACCGGGTCAGCACGGCCGAGAACGCCAGAATCGAGGCCAGTGCCGGAGAGCTCATCCTGATTGCCTACCCCTGGGGCAAGGTTGAAGCGATCACCGACAGCAAGCGCGCTGAGGTCGCCCTGCCCGCCGACGCCACTACGCCATTGCAATTGCGACTGCCCGCCGGAGTCTATCGCGTTGTCTTCAGCCATCCCGAGGGTGGGCGTTCGACCGAGAAGATGGTGCAGGTAAAGGCTGGCGGCCGCGCTTCGGTATCGGCAAGTTTTGCCCAGTTGAGTGCCCGGGAGTACGCACGTCGTGCCGGGCTTTGATCCTCGTATCGCAGCGCTGCTGGTCAGCTTGCTGTTCGCAGCTGGCCCGCTGCGCGCGGATTACAAGCAGGACTATGCGCGCGGCACGAAGGCAGCAGAGTCGCAGGACTGGTCCGAGGTGGAAGCGCGCATGCGCGAGGCCCTCAAGGGCTCAACTCAACCCTTGGCGCGGACTCGACTTTACGGACAAGTGTTCATGCCGTATGTGCCCCAGTATTACCTCGGTCTGGCTGCCTATCGACAGGGAAACTGCCGAGAGGCCCTGCGCTGGTTCGACGATCCAACTGCGGCCGGTGTCATCGCTGACAACAAAGAGTTTCGCGGCATAGCCGACGATGCGCGGCAACAGTGCAAGGCACAGCTCGCCCAGGCGAAACCCACGGCCAAGCCGACGCCGCCACCGGTAAAGGCGCCTGCCCAGCCCGTTGCTGTCGCGCCGGTAGCCAAACCGCCGGCACAAAATGTGCCCAAGCCAACGCCTCCAGTCAGTCAGCCAGCACCGACCCAGCCTCCCGTCACGGCGGCCAACACCAGCTTGCCCGCTGCGTTGCAGGGACTACTCGATGACTACCTTGCCGGAAGATTCAGCGAGGCCGCGCGCGCCGATGCGAACAGCGTTACAGGTACGGCCCGCTTCCACGCGCTAGTCCTGCGCTCGGCCGCGCGCCATGCCCTGTCCGAGCTGCAAGGCGGTGAGGGTGGTCCGCAACGATCGGCGGCCGAAGCCGACATCAAGACAGCCAAGACGCTGGCGCCGGGCAAGGTTCCGGACAACGCGTATTTCTCGCCGCGATTCCGCAAGCTCTTCAGCGAGACCCGCTGACCGGAGGGGCGTCGACTGCCGCCGTGTCATTCGCGCCACGGCACTAGAGTCGGGCAGCTAGACGAGTGCCCTGATCAATGGCGCGCTTTGCATCGAGTTCCGCCGCGAGGTCCGCTCCGCCTATCTTGTGCACCGCTTTGCCGGCCTCCAGCAGATTGTCGAAGAGCGCGCGATTGGGTTCCTGTCCAGCGCAGATGACCACGTGGTCGACGGCCAGGCATTGGCGATTCTCACCGATCCGGATATGCAGGCCGGCATCATCGATCCGTTCGTACTCGACACCGCCGATCATCTCGACGCGCTTCATCTTGAGTGTCGCGCGATGCACCCAGCCGCTGGTCTTGTTCAGTCGCCTGCCGGGGGCGCCCTCGGACCGTTGCAACAGGAATACCTGCCTTGCCGGCGGATCAGGCATCGGCCGCACACCCTCCACGCCGCCGCGCGCCGCAAACGTATCGTCGACACCCCATTCGCGTCGCCAGAGCGCCGCATCGAGCGTGGCCGAGTGTCCCTCGGCGACCAGGAACTCGGCGACATCGAAGCCGATTCCACCGGCGCCAATGATCGCCACGCTCTTGCCGACCGGCTTGCCATGCTGCAGGACATCGACGTAGCTAAGCACCTTGGCATGGTCGCTGCCGCTCAACCGTAGCGCGCGCGGGAGGATGCCGGTAGCAATGATCACTTCGTCGAAATCTTTCAGGTCGGCGGCCTGGACCCGCGTGTTCAACTTCAGCTTTACCCCGGTAACTTCAATCCGTCGCTGGAAATAGCGCAGCGTTTCGTGGAATTCCTCCTTGCCGGGAATCTTCTTCGCCATGTTGAACTGGCCGCCAATCTCGCCTGCTGCGTCGAACAGAGTGGCGTCGTGGCCGCGCTCGGCCAGGGTGGTTGCCGCCGCGAGACCGGCTGGTCCAGCACCGACCACAGCAATGCGCTTGCGCACCGCAGCTGGGCGAATGACCAGCTCGAGTTCATTGCAGGCGCGCGGGTTGACCAGGCAAGTTGCCTTGCGGTTCTCGAAGACATGGTCGAGGCAGGCCTGATTGCAGGCGATGCAGGTATTGATCTCATCGGCACGACCATCGCGCGCCTTGTTCACCCACTCCGAATCAGCGAGCAGGGGCCGCGCCATCGACACCATGTCGCAGATGCCGTCAGCGATCAGCTGCTCGGCGACATCAGGCATGTTGATGCGATTGCTGGCGATTACGGGAATGCTCACCTCCTGCTTGATGCGCGCCGTGGCAAAAGCAAATCCCGCGCGCGGCACGCTGGTGACGATGGTCGGAATGCGCGCCTCGTGCCAGCCGATGCCGGTATTGATGATGCTGGCGCCGGCGGCCTCGATGGCCTTGGCGAGCAGGCTGACTTCCTCGATGCTCTGGCCGCCCTCGACCAGATCGAGCACCGACAGCCGGTAGATGATGATGAAATCGCGGCCGAGTTTCTGCCGCATCTGGCGCACGATTTCAACCGGAAAGCGCATACGATTGGCGTAACTGCCACCCCATTCGTCGCTGCGCTGATTGGTGCGTGTGCACAGGAACTGATTGATCAGATAGCCCTCCGAGCCCATCACCTCGACGCCGTCATAGCCGGCATCGCGAGCCAAAGCGGCAGTGCGCGAAAAATCACGGATCGTCGCTTCCACTCCGCGCGCCGACAGAGCGCTGGGTTTGAATGGGTTGATCGGCGCCTTGATCGGACTTGGCGCCACCGAGAGCGGGTGATAGGCGTAGCGTCCCGCATGCAGGATCTGCATCGCGATCTTGCCGCCCTCGGCATGTACCGCCGAGGTCAGCTTCTTATGCCGGGTAACTTCCCAGGCCCAACTGAGCTTGGAAGAAAACGGCAACAGCCAGCCGCGTAGACTCGGCGCCACACCGCCGGTCACCATCAGCGCAACCCCGCCGCGCGCGCGCTCGCGAAAATATGCCGCCAGGGCATCGTAATCCTTCGCCCGGTCCTCAAGTCCGGTATGCATCGAACCCATCAGCACGCGATTTTTCAGCGTGGTGAAGCCGAGATCGAGTGGGGCGAGGAGGTGCGGATAGGGCAGAGCGCTCATTTGTGACGTCCGGAATGCAAAGTCCGAAAGTCGCACAGGAGCACTGAGCGTGCAAGGTTCAGCGATAGGGCAGGCCGTATGTCCAAAAAAAAGCCCGCTCAGCTGAGGTCATCGCCCAGGTCGAGCGCTGGTTGGGCCCTTCGGCGGCCGCTGAGACAAGCAGAGCGATGAGCGGGTCAAGCCTCGGGGCGGCGCTCTGCCTTCAAGCACGTCAGGCTGGCGGTAGGAGTTTGGGGGCGCGGCAATTCAATGCGTGACCCGAGGTGCCTGAAATTCGAGAAGCGCTTGAGTCGAGTGGGGAGAGGCCTGATCGAAGCGGGGATAGTGGTGCGGGCACAACGGCGGGGTCGATTCGCCTTCTGGATCGCTTGAAACGGCGAGCAACGCAGAAGGGTGGAGATTGTAAGGGAGCTCTGAAGGATGAGACATCAGGGACTCTGAATCATCAATAGCAGCATTGGTCATCCTCGGTAGAATCTCCGCTGGAGGGGATAGTGTTGGGCATCCGCGTAGCCATATTGATCACTTTTGACGTCCAAGCGCTCGCGCGGCTATTTCTTGCAACGCCGATCGGCCGGAACGAGGGGAGCGGATTGCGCGGGTCAGGGATCGGGTTTGAATGGAATTCCGTATCCACCGTACTCTCCGTCCCAGTTAGAAGAGCGCCAGCAGTTCTCGATCATTTCGACCATGGCAGCACTTGCGGCCGTCTCGGCGTCGACAAGCGGAGATTGCAACGACAGACGATGGGCATATGTTGCGGCAACCAAGGCGCAGGCGCAGGAAGTCTGTTTGAATTCCTGGTCGTATACCACCTGTGGTGCCCCACCGTTCGCAGGGTGCCGTACGTAGGCGCTCTTTCCATATTGGGCGAGCCCGGAGAATACGATCTTGGCATACCGGTCGTTGCGGGCGGCGGGAATTGGGTGGTCTTGAAATTCCAGGCTCCATGCGGCGACCGGAATGACGCCGTTCGCGCAGGCGGGTTCCATGATGCCCGGTTCGCAAGTGATGTCTTCGCTGAGTCCCACCGAGGCAAACATCCGTGCGCCGGGGCGGGAGCGCAGGAGGCGCGCGATGCCTTTCGAGTGTTCGGTGGGTTGATTGTCGATGCATCGATCTGCGCCAACGCAGGTCACGATGATATCGGCACCTCGTTCGAGCGCCCACGAGACCGCAATCTCGATGAGCTCTGGTCGAATGCAGGGATCCGTTGGGGACTTTCCATATACCTTGGCGATCATCAGTTCGACGCCTTCGGCGCGACCGTGTTGGCGCTGAGTATCGTTTTGCCAACCACACATCGACGAAGCCACCTTGCTTCCGTGCCCATAAGAATCTCTTTCGGGATGATCGTCCACCAGCGAGATTGTGTCCGTCACCCACGCGTTGACTGCGATTCTTGCATCCAATCCGCTGTCAATGACGCAGACCCGCACGCGGCGGCCAGTTCGATTGGTCGGCATCGGGTGCCCCAATCGCGAAGGCGGTCGATTGTCTCTCTGTGCTCCAGGTCGGCGAGTTGGGCTGGGGCGACAGGTCGTGAGTCGCTGTCTAGACCACAGGGTCGTTTCCAGCAACCAGCGCGTCAACGGATGGAGTCGGTCCGAGTAGAAGACCATTCCAGCGGTCGGCAGCGCCAACATGGCGTCGCCCGTCAAAAAGGGACGAAGTCCTGCGTTTCGATCGCGGACCGAAACAAGTCGCAGCAAAAAAGAGGTGATTGATGGATACTTGAACTCGCCGCGCCAGTCGAAATCATATTCGCTTTTCATATTGTTCGCCCAGGGGGATTTATGAAGTGCAAGGCAGGATGGATTTGGTTGATAGCTGCAATGTGCGTGATCGCAATTTCAGGTTGCGCCGGAAACCGCGTCCGCACCGAGGCTTGGACCGGGACTAAATTTACCAGGCAGCTTGCAAGTCAGGCCTGGTGCCTTACAAGAAAGGACTCGGACGGAAATGTCTCGCACAAGACAGTGTACGAGCCTGCCGGGTTTGCAGTGTGGGAGGTTGACGATGGTCGGATACATACTGCGCACAACAAGTACTCGGATTGCATTGATTCATTGAAGGGCGGTTGCAACATCGAGCCAAAAGAAGGGTTCGCGATCACCGCTGTAGCTGGAAATTTCGAGTATCGGCGTGACTACCTCACGCCCAGCAATGAAGGTGACGAAGTCGCCAAGCTGACCTCGGTCGGCAACAGGTATCTTTCTGGGCCGGTTAAGTGGGCGAGCGGATCGACGGGCGAGGTGTTCGTTCTCTACACCGGCACCATGTCGAAGTGCCAATTTCCAGGCATCACCAACAGCCCAAATCCCTGCGACACATTCGACATCGAACTTTACCCGGACAGCGTTTCCGGCTGGGACAAGTACAGGCCTGATGGAGCAGATTGGGAAAAGGGTGTCTGCACTGGGAGCGCTTCACCGCAGGAACCGGGCGGCGGTGGCGGCCATGATCCCCCGTAACTGCTAGCTCAGGGCGCAAGCAACTCCGCGCGCCGGCGCTCTCCGGCGCGTTTCTTGGTCGGATTCCACGTCAGTCTCGCGTCATCCTTCCAAGCCACGGAAATTCCGAGGGCGACGAACACGGCTCATGGTGTATCGAGCGAATGCTGCATGCGGACGTCGGCTGCGCCGAGCCCCAGGTTATCTCGATTCCCAACGCTCCGTTGCTGCGCAGCCCCTTTCAATGCTGGTGTTCATTTGGGAGAAGGGCAAGATGAACATGGTCCAACGAGGGTGCGGTTGCTTTTTGACGATGGTTGTTACGTTGGCGCTTCAGTCCTGCGGCCCAAAGTCACTGGTCAATACGCTGGCGGACGGTAGCAATGTCAGCCGCTCGCCAGTCTGTCTGGTGCGGACCCATGCTGATGGCGAGACGAAGGTGCCGTTTTATCGTCCCGACCTTTCGGCATGGGAAACCCAAAACGTCGGTCGGGTGCATATGGGGCACAACGAGGTGCCGGAATGCAACTTGGAAGGAGCGCAATGCCGAGTGTCGAAGGGCGATCGTTTCACGATTCGCCGCGTCAGTGCGCTCCCCAACCACTTCAAGTATATGCGTGATCCAAAACCTTGTGTCCAGGGCGCGCCCTGCACGATGCCAAACGAGTTCTCTGATCTGCGGCTCAGCGAAAACAAGGCGTATCTGCACGGAGGGCTGAAGTCCAGCGCTGGCAAGTACGCAGACGTTTTCATCATGTTGGCCGACGTGATCCCTTGCGATGAAATCGACGCAAGCTACCCGGAGGACAAGTTCTGCAAGGTCTATACGATCGAGATATATCCTGACAAGGTGACGGGTTGGAACGACTACCGTCCCGACGGCCCGCGCAGTAAGGTGATATGGCACGACCGGCCTTGCAGCGAAATTCCCGGCATCGTTGGCGTACTGCCTGGTGTGCTACAGCCCGGTGGGGGTGGTGGACATGACCCGCCGTAGCGCCGCAGGCCTCGAACGACTTGGAGCATTTGCGATTGGCTTGATGGTCGGGTGCACACCGGCTTGCGCAATAAGCGCGACGCTGCCATGGCGCTGTGTTGGCAGCCAAGAACTGGCGGTCGGTACGGTATGGGAATCTCCGACAGGGATTCCGAGCGACCATACGAGCTTCGAAGTGGTTGAGGAGGCAGGCGGCGATCTTCAATACATTAGCTCCGATGGCGTGTGGAGACCGGTATCGTTCCCGGGAACGCGACTCGGATGGTGGTTCCGATATGGCCAAGCGATCGAAGAAGGTCGCGTGCAATGGCGGTCGGTTGCGACATCGGCGCCGGTTGCCGGCGTACTCTGGAAAGGATGCCGGTGGGCTGATCCAAACTACGCGGCTTGGTTTGCACAGGCCCAGGCGCTGGCGGAGCTGGTTGATCCGGCTGTGGCAACGAACGCGGTAGATATCGCGGCCTTCGATCGGTTGCTAGCGCTCGCGGTGCACCCGTTCCAACGTGCTGCTGCCGCGCATCTGCGCGCCAACGCGCGTTACCGCGCCAACGATTATCCGGGATCAGCAGCTGATTTCGCCGAAGCTGCGCAGCAATGGCTTGAGTTTGGAGATCGCGCGCGAGCCGGTGCTGCGATGCTGGGGCAGGGCGATTTGCTGCGGTTGATGGGGCGGCATGCGGAGTCGAGGCAAGTGTCGATTGAGGCGATGCCGCTGTTGGATGGGCCGACGACCCGACACTTCCTGTCGCGGGCCCACGAGAATGTTTGTCACGCCCATCATTACGCCGGGGAGCTCGATCTGGCGGCTGATTGCCTGAACCATCTCAGCCAGGAGTACCTGCTGCAGGGGGAGATCGACGCGCTTTTCAATGCTTCGGTTTTGTTGCTCGCGGTGCGTGGCGATCAGGGTTCGCGGATCGATCCACAGCGACTGGACCCGTTGCTGTCGAGCGCATTGGATTCTCCGGGTGTCGATCCCATGCGCAAGGGACGCCTGCAGCTTCAGGTCGCAATGTCATTGCGTGCTCAAGGCGACGTCGCGTCGTCGCTACGCGGCTTCGATTCGGCACTCGGTTACTTTCAACAGGCGACCGAGGAGCGT
>JAYSZM010000196.1:0-31899 GCA_043738015.1 Lysobacterales bacterium | reverse complement strand
TCGATGGTCACGCCCTCCAGGATCAGGCCGTTCCACACGGTCGCTGTGTTACCCGCCAGCGTGGCGCCGTGAATGGCCTGATCGCTGACGCGGCGGATGGTGGTGCCGGTCATGCTCAGACCACCATTGACGTTTTCGCCGTGAATCGCATCGTGTGTGCTGATGGTGTTGGAAGCACCGGCCATGTCACCGATGTCCTCAATGATCATGCGATCCAGTGTGATCAGGCCACCGGTGTTGCTGAATCGGATTGCATCGTTGGTCTTGTTGTCGATGGTGCCGCCGCTGCCTGCAGCGCCTGTGCCGGTGACACTGACTGGCCCAGCACCCGTGGTGGTCAGCGAGATCACCTGGTTGGCCGATGCCGTCGCCGAATTGATGCTCTGGAAGGTCAATCCAGCGGCGGCCACCGTGGTCGCACTCACGTTCAATGCCGTGCCGGTGGTGGTCAGAATCGTATTGTTGGTGCCCTGCACAGTGATACCCGTTGCACCCCCCGTGGCGTTGAAGCCAGAGCCGCTCGTGGTATCGATGTCGAGATTGCCACCGGTGAAATTAATATTGCTGCCGGTGTTGGTGGCCAACGTGACCGCGGCGTTGGCGCCGGTGTTCAGCGTCTTGGTCGCCCCGGTCAGGTTGATGGTGCCGCCGGTGTTGTTGGCGATATTGATACCGGTATGGGTGGCGCCGGTGCCGCTGAGGTTGCCGGAGAACAAAGTGATGCCGCCGGTGCGCGCGGTCACTTCGATCAGGCGCGCGGCCGCGGTGCTGGTGATGGTGCCGGCATAGGTGACATTGCTGGCACCCGCATTCAGATCGAAGGCGATGCCGGTCGGCGTGCCGATGGCGCCACCATTCATGATCACGGCGCCGGTCACGGTGTCGAGATTGACGCCCTTGCCCGCGCTGCCCGTCGACGACACGGTCGCAAAGGTCACGCCACCGGTGAAGGCCGTGGTGGTCGCATCGAGTGCCGGTCCGCCGGTGGCGGTCAACGTACTGCCGGTGCCGGTGATGGTGACGGGCGAGACATTGCTGTTGAATGCAGTGCCTGCGCTGTTGGAGATCACCACGGCGCCGAGGTTGATGGTGGCTGCGGCATTATTGATGTTGAGGAACACGGCGCTGCCGGCCGTGGTCTTGGCGACATTGGCGCCTGCGCTGAAGGTCACACTCGTCGTACTCAGGGCATTGCGGATATCGATGCCATTGCCGGCGGTGTTGCCGAAGTCCAACGCGCCGGCTACCGACCAGGTTCCTCCGACAGCATTGAGCAACAGACCTTCCGTGGTGCCCGTGGTTGACGTCACATTGATGTCGAGGAAGCTGCCGGTGAGCGTGCCGGTCACGAGGTTCAGCGCGCGGCCATTGCCGGTGAGGGTGACTTCGTTGACGGTCAGCGTGCCGAAGCCCGCACCGCTGATGTCGGTGCCGGTGGTGCCGCTGTCGGCCACGGTAAATCCGCGCAGGAAGTTGTTGCCCGCTGCCGGCACTGTGATGCAGTTGCCAGCGCAGCTGATCACGGGCGCAGTGCCACTGAAGGCCGCAAATGCCGAACCGAGCACCGGTGTGACGCCCGAGTGGGTGGCCAGCAGGCCGCTGGCGCCATCGCCGACCAGGCGTGCGCCGACTTGCAAGGTGACCGTCGCGGTCTGGTTGCCGGGGAACACGAAGATCGTGTCATTGGCGGTGTGCGCCGCCCCAGCCGCGGTCAGCGTAGTCAGCGGGCAGGCCTGGGCGCCGGCGTTGTCGCCGGTACAGGTCGTGCCCACGGCATTGTCGTCGACGAACCAGACCAGCTCATCCTGATAGGTGAAGGTGATGCTGGCGGTGTCGCCGCCGGTGATGGTGTAGAAGAAATCGGTGGATGCGCCGACCGGGTTGACCGGTGGGAAGAAGGTGAAGGTGCCGTTGGCGTTGAGGGTCAGGGTGCCATTGGCGCCGTCATCGATGGTGGCGCCTGCCGCCGTGCCATTGGCGGTGCCGATCGTAGTGCCAAAGCCCGTGATCACGCCCGCGCCGAGGATGTCATTGGCGTCGGTCCCGGCTGCGGCTGGCGCGCTCAGAGTGAGATGCCGATTGACCGGATAGGCATCGTCATTGGCGACACCAGCGAACGTGAAGCTCGCGCTGAAGTCGGCCAGCATGTTGTCCGGCGGATCGCCGGCGTCCGCGTCGGTGATGCCCGCGGCGCGCACCGTGAGTGTGCAGGTCTGTCCGGCGATGCTGTTGTCGAGCGGATCGAGCACGACGCTTGCTGCCGGGCTCGCTGTGCTGACGGTGAAGTCGGCCGGCGTCGGTGTCGGGCATTCGAAGTCGAAGCTGGTGTTGGCGGCATTGGCTACCGTGCTGAAGTTCACCGACTCGCTAAAGTTGATGGTGATCGTGCTGTTGCCGGGGACCGACATCGCGCCATTGGCTGGTACGGTGCTCAATACGCTCGGCGGTGCATCGGTGGTGAAGGTGCGCACCACATCGGCGGCCGGATTGTTTGGCGGATCGTTCACATCGGTGTCGCCGATGCTGGCGGCAACCGCCGTCGCCGTGCACAGCGTACCCACCGGCAATGCGGCGCTTGGGGTAAACGTCAGCGTGCTGGTACCCGTGCCAGTGATCGTACCGGCGATGGCACCTGCGCAATTCAGTGTGATCGCGCCACCGAGGTCGTCGACGTTCTCGTCAAACGTGTAGGTGACCGCGGTGTTGGTCGCAACATTGGTCGCCCCATTGAGTGGCGTACCGCCGGTGATTGTCGGCGCCGCATCGGTGGCGAAGGTGCTGACAAAGTCGGTGACCATCAGGTTGGGTGGATCGAAGGCATCGACGTCGCTGATCTGCGCCGCCACCACGGTGACGGTACAGGTCACGCCACCCGGCCAGCTGGTGGTCGGGGTCAGCGTATAGACCGTCGGCCCGCCGCTGGCAGTGAACGCGATCGGTGCGGCTACCGGGCATTCCACGGTGAACGAAGTGCCGGTGGTGGCAACGGGCTCACTGAAGGTGATCACGACCGGTACGGTGTTGCTCTGGTTGGTCGCGCCATTGGCCGGCGTCAGCGTGCTGACGCTCGGCGCCGCATCGACCGTGAAGTTGACGACGAAGTCGGCCGCCATATTGTCTGGCGGATCGATCACATCGGAGTCGGTGACATTGGCCGCGACGACGGTGAGCACGCAGTTGCCGGACGGCAAGCTGCCGGCATAGGTCGGCGTCAGGCTGCCGACATTGGTGCCGGTGGCCCCGCCGGTGATCAGGTTCGGGCCGCCGCAGGTCAAGGTGACCGCGGCACCTGTGGTGGTGATGTTCTCGCTGAAGGTGACGCTGAGTGCCTGATTATTCGGCACCGTCAAGCCATTGGTCGGTGTGGTCGCGGTCACCGTCGGCGCCGAGTCGATACTGATCATGAAGCTCTGCGTGGCACTGGTGTCGACGCCGCCATTGGCGGTGCCGCCGTTGTCCATCAGATTGAGCGTGATGGTGGCGGTACCGCTGGCATTGAGCGCCGGGGTGTAGGTCAGTACGCCGGTTGACGACACCGCAGGGCCGGCGCCGAACAGCGCAGCATTGGTGTTGCCGGTGATGTTGAAGGTCAGGGTCTGCGCCGATTCATTGGCCGGACCGGCGCTTACCGCGGTCGCCCAGGGATTGACCGTCTGCGGTCCTGCGTTCTGCGCCACTGCCTGGTCGGGGCCGACGGTGAAACTCGGCACATCGTTGATGGCGTTGACGGTGATGACAAAGGTCTGCGTGGCACTGGTGTCGATACCACCATTGGCGGTGCCGCCGTTGTCCATGATGTTGAGCGTGATCGTCGCGGCGCCGAAGGCATTGGCAGCCGGGGTGTAGGTCAGCACGCCGGTCGGGCTGACCGCCGGGCCGGCGCTGAACAGCGCGGCATTGGTGTTGCCGGTGATGTTGAAGCTCAGGGTCTGGCCGGACTCACTGGGCGGACCAGCACTCAGGCCGGTGGCCCAGGGATTGACGGTCTGCGGACCGGCGTCTTCATTGACGGCCTGATCCGGGCCCTTGGTGAAGCTCGGCACATCGTTGACGCTGTTGACCGTGATATCAAAGGTCTGCGTGGCGCTGGTGTCGACGCCGCCATTGGCGGTGCCACCGTTGTCCATGATGTTGAGGGTGATGGTCGCGCTGCCGCTGGTGTTGGCGACCGCGGTATAGGTCAGCACGCCGGTCGGACTGACCGCCGGGCCGGCACTGAACAGCGCGGCATTGGTGTTGTTGGTGATGTTGAAGCTCAGCGTCTGGCTGGCTTCATCAGGCGGGCCGGCGCTGAGCGCGGTGGCCCAGGGATTGACCGTCTGGGGACCCGCGTCCTCGTTGATGGTCTGATTCGGGCCGGCAGTGAAACTCGGTACATCGTTCACTGCGGTCACATTGATCGTGAACATCTGCGGAGGACTGGTATCGACGCCGCCGTTCGCGGTGCCGCCGTTGTCCATCAACACCAGAGTGATGATCGCCGAGCCATTGGCATTGGCAGCGGGCGTGTAGGTCAGATCTCCCGTCGGGCTGACCGCCGGACCGGCGCTGAACAGCCCGGCATTGGTGTTGTTGGTGATGTTGAAAGTCAAAGTCTGACCGGCCTCATCGGGCGGACCGGCGCTGATCGCGGTGGCCCAGCCGGCGACGTTCTGTGCGCCGGCATCTTCGTTGACCGTCTGATTGCCACCGGCGGTGAAGCTCGGCGCATCGTTGACCGCGGTCAGGGTGATATCGAAGGTCTGGGTGGCACTGGTATCGATACCGCCATTGGCGGTGCCGCCGTTGTCCATGATGTTGAGCGTGATCGTCGCGGTGCCATTGGCATTGGCCGCTCCGGTGAAGGTGAGCACACCGGTCGGGCTGACCGCGGGCTGCACCGAGAACAACGCAGCGTTGCTGTTGTTGGTGATGTTGAAACTCAGCGTCTGAGCCGCTTCATCCGGCGGACCGGCACTGATCGCGGTGGCCCAGGGATTGATCGTCTGCGGGCCAGTATCTTTGAGCACACTGACATTGCCGCCCGAGGTGAAACTCGGCACGTCATTCACGGCGGTCACATTGATCGTGAACGTCTGCGGCGGGCTGGTATCGATGCCGCCATTGGCGGTGCCACCATTGTCCATCAGCACCAGGGTGATCGTCGCCGAACCATTGGCATTGGCGGCGGGCGTGTAGGTCAGGTCGCCTGTCGCACTGACCGCCGGACCGGCACTGAACAGCGCGGCATTGGTGTTGTTGGTGATGTTGAAGGTGAGCGTCTGGCCAGCCTCATCGGGCGGGCCGGCGCTGATCGCGGTGGCCCAACCGGCGACGTTCTGCGCCCCGGCATCCTCGTTGACGGTCTGATTGGCGCCGGCGGTGAAGCTTGGCGCATCGTTCACGGCGGTCAGGCTGATGCTGAAGTTCTGCGCGGCACTGGTGTCGATACCGCCATTGGCAGTGCCGCCATTGTCCTGGATCTGCACGCTGAGATTGGCCACGCCATTGGCATTGGGCGCGCTGGTGAAGCTCAGCGCACCGGCGGCGTTCACTGTCGGCGCCACCGAGAACAGCGCGGGATTGTCATTGGCGGTGATCGTGAAGCTGAGGGTCTGGCCAGACTCATCGGCCGGACCGGCGCTGAGTGCGGTCGCCCAGGGATTGATCGTCTGCGGACCGAGGTCTTTCAGGACGGTGATATTTGGCCCGACGGTGAAACTGGGCACGTCATTGACTGGGGTCAGCGTGATGCTGACCGTGGCCGGCAAGCTGGTGGACTGGCCATCATTGGCGCTGAAGGTGAAGCTGTCGGCGCCATTGGCATTGAGGTTGGGGGTATAGCTGACGCTGGCGCTGGTGGCGTTGATCGGCGTGATCGCACCGAGGGTGCCGAGCGTCGGGTTACTGACGATGCTGAAGGTCAGCGGATCGCCATCACCATCGCTCGCGGTGAGCGTGATCGTCTGCGCAGGCGCATCTTCGAGATAGGTCTGGGCCTGATCATTGGCGACTGGACGCTGGTTCTCGACATCGACCACATCGGCACGGAAATAGATCGAGCCGTTCTCGAATTCGGCGAAGAACTGCAGCAGGTCGGCGCCGTCATCAGGCGGCGTGGCGTCACCGCTGGCATCGGTCGCGCGCGGGCTGACGCCGGTCCAATCGGCAATCGCACCATCGCTGACGAAGTTCGCCGCCCAGACCGCACCGGCAAACAGCAGCGCACCGAGACCGGCCAGGCCAACGCGACGCGCACGGCGCGCACCGACCCAGAGCAGGGCCACAATCAGCAGCGCAATACCGAGACCGCCAAATACCGGGATCGACAGCGGCAGGCCGAGCACGATCGGTCCACCACCGACTTGCCCATTGTTGGTCAGCAACACATCACTGGCACCGCCAGCGGACTCGCCGACCAGGCCCAGGCGCAGGCTCGCGCTGCGGGTAGCGCCGAGTTCGGCACGCGTCGCCGACCACTCGATCACATCCGAACCACTGACACCGATGTTCAGACCGACTGGGTAGCCGCCGCCGACCGAGGTTGCCGCACCAAAGCCCGGATCGACGCAGTTGGCCACCCGAACCGCGGTGACATTGGTGCCGATGACCTCGGCGGTCAGCCGGCGTTCGGCACCGAGCACGGTACCGCCGGGGTAGACCACATCGCAGCCCGTGGCCGGATTGGAGTCGGTATCGACGTAGGCGTGGTAGCTGTAATCCTGCGCAATTGACGCGGAACTCAGAGCCAGAGCGAGAAGCCCGGCGAGGAAAGAATAGGTCCGCATAATGCCCCCAAAGACTAAGTGCAGATGATCAGGCCCAAAGTGTGCGCCGATTGGCTGTCCGCATGCAATGGTTTATTGCAACTGATACCAGATTGCAATTGATACCGGTTTGCGACCCGCCCCGGCCGACCTGTCAACATTGACAGCTTGTAAAGTCCATGCGTCCATGGTTCCTGAGCGTTCCAGCGCTCAGCCAATTCTGCCAAGGGGCAGAGATGCACTCGCCGCGGTTGAGATCGACGGCCGCTGATGCTTCAGGCGAGGGGCGGCTGCATAAGTAGACCGGGCGAATGGCGCAGCGCATCGCAGCAGAGAGCGGATTCGTCCGCCAGCGGCTTCACGCAATCGCGCGATAATCGCTACGCTAACTTCCTCCGCCACGCTGCCGGAAATCCGCCATGAGCTATCCGTCCACCCGAATGCGGCGCATGCGCCGTGATGATTTTTCCCGCCGCCTGATGCGCGAGCACCGGCTCAGCAGCGATGATCTTATTTACCCGGTGTTTGTCCGCGAGGGCCGCGGCATGCGTGAGCCGGTTGCCTCAATGCCTGGCGTGCATCGGCTCAGCATCGATGAACTGCTGAGCGTCGCCGAACGCGCCCAGGCGCTGCGCATCCCGGCGCTCGCGTTGTTTCCGGTGACGCCGCCTGAGGCCAAATCGCTCGATGGCCGCGAGGCCTGGAACGAGGCTGGCCTGGCCCAACGTGCGGTGCGCGCGCTCAAGTCGCACTTCCCGGAACTCGGTGTGATCACCGATGTCGCCCTCGACCCCTTCACCACGCATGGCCAGGATGGCCTGATCGACGACAGCGGCTATGTAATCAACGATGAGACCGTCGCTGCACTGGTGCAGCAGGCGCTGTCGCACGCCGAGGCCGGCGCCGATGTGGTGGCGCCGAGCGACATGATGGACGGCCGCATCGGCGCGATTCGCCAGGCGCTGGAGGCCCATGGCCATCGTCATACCCGGATTCTCGCCTACTCGGCGAAGTACGCCTCGGCATTTTACGGACCCTTTCGCGATGCGGTCGGCTCGGCGGGCAATCTGGGCAAGGGCAACAAGTACAACTATCAGATGGACCCCGCCAATGGCGACGAGGCGCTGCGCGAGATCGCGCTGGATATCGAGGAAGGCGCCGACATGGTGATGATCAAACCGGGCATGCCCTACCTCGACATCGTGCGCAGGGTCAAGGAACGCTTCGGCGTGCCGACCTATGCCTATCAGGTCAGTGGCGAATACGCGATGCTCAAGGCCGCGGCGCAGAATGGCTGGCTGGATGAGCGCGCCTGTGTACTTGAAGCCCTGACCGCGTTCAAGCGCGCCGGCGCCGATGGCGTGCTGAGCTATTTTGCGCTGGACGCGGCACAATGGCTGCGCGAACAGTGATCGCCTGAAGGCGCCGCGCCGGGGTTCGCACCAACGCGCGAGCGCGCAGCATTGCATACCCAGCCAGGAGGCAAAGATGAGCGAGTACACCGCTACCCATGCCACAGATCCCAGTCAGATCCCAAGCTTCGCTGTCTTCGGTTCACCGATCACACATTCCCGCTCGCCGCTGATCCATCGACGCTTCGGCGAAGCACTCGGCATCGCGCTCAGCTACGCGGCGATCGAATGCCGACCCGGCGAACTCGATACTGCCCTCGCGCTGTTCGCGCGTGAGGGCGGCCGCGGCGCCAATATCACGATGCCGCACAAGGTCGATGTACTCGCTGCCTGCGCGGCGGTGACCGATCGCGCCCAACGCGCCGGCGTGGTCAATACACTGCGCCGCGATGGCGACGGCTGGTTCGGCGACAATACCGATGGCAGCGGACTGATCACCGACATCGCCGAGCGTCATCGCATCGACCTGCGCTCACGCCGCGTGCTGATGCTCGGCGCCGGTGGCGCCGCTCAGGGCGTGCTGCCGGCGATCTTCGACAGCGGTGTGGACTCGGTGGTGATCTGCAATCGCACGCCGGAACGCGCCGATCGTCTGGCCGATCGTCTGGGCGAGCCGAGCCGGGTGCGCACCGTCTACTGGGATGATCTCAAGGACGCCGGCATGTTCGACCTGATCATCAACGCCACCAGTGCCGGCCATGGCCAGGGCATGATGGATCTGCCGTTTTCGCTGGCCGGTCGTCGCACGCTTGCTTATGACCTGAGCTATGGCACGGCTGCGCTCGCCTTCCTGGCCTGGGCGCGTGCCGCGCATTGCGAGCATGCCCTGGATGGCATGGGCATGCTGGTCGAGCAGGCCGCAGACTCGTTCGAGCTCTGGCATGGTCGACGCCCCGATACCGAGTCGGTCTACACCGAACTGCGAGGCGCGGCATGATAGTCGAGGAAGGTGATGGCGAAATCATCGAGATCTTTCACTTTGCCGATCCGACCCGCTGGCAACAGGCGCAATCACTGGGTCAGTATGCGCCGGAGTCCTTCGCCGGCGAAGGCTTTATCCACGCCGCCACCAGGGCGCAAATCCCCGGAGTGACCGAACGCCATCTGCGCGGCAACGGGCCGCGCATGCAGCTCACCCTCGACTGCGCCGCACTCGGCGAAATTCTCCGGTGGGAATGGAGCGACGCCAGCGGCGATCTTTATCCGCATCTGTTTGGACCGATTCCCCTGTCCGCAGTGACCGCGAGCGCGGTGTTCGATCCGGATCGGGCGGCGAGTTAGGCGCGCGCCAACCAGGCACGTTCAAAGGGAGCGGAGCGTGCCTTGTCTGGTTGCTGTTGATCGTGCGCCTGTCCCCTGGCCACTCCCTTCGGTCGTGGCCAGGGGACAGGATCAAGATCAGGATCACGTGCAACGGGACTTGCTCAGACACCGAGCTTGAGATCCCAGGCTTCTATGCGATCGAGGCGAATCTTGTTGGCGAACAGCGAGAACGCCAGCATGCCGGCCAGTCCATTGGCGCGTTGCACCCAAGGCGGCAGATAGAGCGGCTGGGCGATATAGCCGGAATCAAACCAGGGCTCAAGCGCGATCACATCGTGCAGGGTCATCTTGCCGGCAAACAGATTGCGGCAGAGCTTCAGGCGTTTGTGCTTGAGCGCCCAACGAAAAAATGTGTGCACACTGAGCAGGCCGTGCAGATACACGGTGTCCTTGGTGAATGCCGCACCGCCAGTCAGTGGCGCGCCGCGAAAGACCCGCGCCGTCGACGCAAAGCTGTCCGCATCGGTCTGGCCATGCCCCTGAAAAAAACGGAAGACCTGGAGGAAGTCGGCGCCATTGAGCGCCATATCGATCGCAATGATGCGTAGGCTGATGCGCTTCATCCGGCCGATATCGATGGATCCTGTGATCAGTTCGGCAAAGGTCGCCAAACCTTCCTGGGTGGCGGTGATCCGTGGCGAATTGCGCGCCATCGAAGCCAGATGTGGTTGCTCGCGACCATTGAGTGCGGTCAGAGAGTGCACAAAGGCTTCGTGCTCAAGCAATTGGTGGCGGTCGTATTCGGAGAATGCCGTGGCCGAACGCAGGCGGATACGGGTTGGCCCTGCGGCTGCCTTCGCGGTCAGTGACGGATCGATCTCAACCGTGATCTGGTGGTGGATGAAGAACGCGTCCAGGCGCTCCTGCAGTTCGTGCTGCATGATTTCGGCGGACAGGCAGTAGTCCGCCTCGACGCTGGCCAATTCACTGGACAGTTCGTCGGCGAGTTCGATGAAATGTTCCGCAGCATCGAGGTTATGCGCGTCACTGCCCGGTAGTAAATCGCCGGGCTGGCCGAACAGCATCGCCGAGTGCTCGGTGATTTCCTTGGTTCCGGCCGCGTCGATCATCCGGGTGGCGATCTCCCAGCTCTCGGCTGTGCGTCGCACATAGCTGCCGACCGGATGATCCTCGGCGTAAAGACACTCGTGCTGGATGGCATCGAGCTCTGCGCGGATCTCGGAATAGTCGCGCCGTTCGTACTCCGGGCTTGGCAGTCGCGGCACGCCGCGATGCAGGTTCTCGAGGAACTCCTGCTGCACCTGGGCCGGCCAGCTGACCGCCTGCAGCATGCGGATACCGCGGACCGCCTTGACCATGCGCCGATCGAGTTCGGCAAAGTACTCGAGGTCGGGATCGCGCGGCGCGCTCATCTCAGCGCCGGCCGTATTTCTCGACCAGCCGTTTGCCAAAATTCTTGTTGGCAGTTCGCTCGGCCGCCCGCTTGTCGGTTGCCGCCGAACGCAATTGCGCTGCCGCCTGCTCTGCCGCCAGTTTCAGATAGCCCTGATAGCGGTCAGCATCCAGCTCACCTGCCGCCAGCGCCGCATTGATGGCGCAGCCTGGCTCGTTGTTGTGTCCGCAGTCGCTGAACTTGCAGGCTTGGATAAGCGCATCAATGTCGGCAAAACTGCCGGCCTCCAGCGCATCTTCGCCAAAGAGCTTGATCTCGCGCATGCCGGGCGTATCAATCAGGCAGGCGCCACCGGGTAACTGCAACAAGGCCCGATGCGAGGTCGTGTGGCGCCCGCGGGAATCGCTCTCACGCACACTGCCGGTACGCATGTGTTCACTGCCGAGCAGGGTGTTGGTCAATGTGGACTTGCCGGCGCCAGAAGAACCTACGAGAACCAGGGTATGGCCGGCACTCAGATAGGGCGCCAATAGTTCGATGCTGGCGACCGATTTGGCGTTGATCGCATGCACAGGCACACCGGCGCCAGCGACCGCGACCACAACCGCGCGCGCTTCCTCCACGTCTTTCTGTTGATCGGCCTTGGTCAGCAGCACGACCGGAGTCGCACCAGACTCCTGCACAATCGCCAGATACCGCTCGATCCGGCGCGGATTGAAATCACCATCGAGTCCACAGACGATCAATACATAGTCCACATTGCTCGCGATGATCTGGGCACGGTGCTTCTCGCCCGCTGCACCGCGACGGAGGACCGAGCGCCGCGGCAGGAACGTGCTGATCATCAGGCCGCCATCATCGGCGGGCGCCATCAATACCCAGTCGCCTACCGCCGGGCGCTGTTCGGCGGCGATACGGGGTTTGCGCAGGGACGAGGGAATATTGGCGGTGACCAGGCCTTCACCATCATGCACCTCATAGCCGGTGCGATGCTGGATCACGACGCGGCCGAGCCGGACATCCCCCGCCAGATCAACGGGCAAGCCAGCATGGTCATCGTCATGCCAGCCGATGGCGCGCAAAGCGGGAATCTGGGATTCAACGGTCATGGCGCATTGTAGGCCAGCGCGCCGCTGGCACAACAAGGAACTTGGCAGCGCATTGCTCGCCTCGATTTCACACCTTCAGGCGCATACTGCGCCGACCTTGAAGAGGAGTGCACCATGCGCATCCTGACCCTGATGGTCCTTCTGCTGTCCGGACTTTCCCTGCTCGGATTTGGTCTTGCCATCATCTACGCGCCGCTGGAGGTCATGGCGATGGCCGCAGTCCAGGCGCAGGGCGCTGCTGCCGCCGTCGAGCTTCGCGCCTTCTATGGTGGACTGGAATTGGCGCTGGCTGCGCTGGTACTGATCTGTGCCGCCTATCCGGCACGCCGTCGTGATGGCCTCTGGCTCAGCCTCTTCATCTTCGCCGGCATCGGCCTGACCCGCGCCGCCGGAATGCTATGGAATGATGTCTCGACCAGCTTCCTGCAACTCGCCCTCGGCGTCGAACTCGGAACCGCGGCGTTGGCTGCTGTGGCGCTGTATTTCGGCAGGAGTCGTTGATTGCTTTCCTTGTAGGGCATCTCTGTGAGATGCCATCCCAACACCACAGCGGATTCAAGACGGAATCTGGCACAGATGCCCTACAACGGCGTGGCGCGCTAAACGTCCCCATCCGTCGGCCAGCCTTCGCCACTGCCGCGCTGGTAGATGCGGTCAGTGTCGAGAACTTTGCCGGCCGGTATCGACTCGGCGCCTTTGAGGTCGTAATAGATCGGGCCAAAATCGGGATCGACGGTGGCCTTGAACAGCTGCTCGAAGCTGTCGATGACGAAATAGGTCTTCTGGTACGAATCGATCCGGTAGCGCGTGCACATCACGCGGCGGACATCGAAGCCGATCTGGTTGGGACTGGCCGATTCCAACGAGTGGATCGACTCGCCCTTGGACGACAGGATGCCGGCGCCAAAGATGCGCGGGCCGTCCGGCGTATTGATCAGGCCGAATTCGACCGTGTACCAGTAAAGACGCGTCAGATTGGTCAGCGGTTCGTTGCCAAAGGTCGAGGCGCGCACACCGCCGGCACCGTAGGCCTGCATGTAATTGGCGAACACCGGATTCATCAGCAACGGCGCATGACCATAGAGATCGTGAAACAGATCCGGCTCGCTGATGTAGTCGATCTGCTCGGGCTTGCGAATCCACCAGGTCACCGGAAATTCGCGCGCGGCAAGATGCTCGAAGAAGGCAAGTTCGGGCAACAGGCCCTCGACGGCGATCAGCTTCCATCCAGTCGCCGCCAGCAGATGCACATTGAGATCGGCAAATTTTGGAATCGCATCGGCCTTCATGCCCATGCGACGCTGATTATCAAGAAACTCGGCACAGGCGCGACCGGCCAGAATCTCCTGCTGGCGCCGGAACAGTTGCGCCCAGGTATCGTGATCCTCGGCGCTGTAACTGTCCCACGGTTGGTCGACAACGGCGGTGGTGTACACCGGCACGTAGCCCTTGTCGGTCAATTCGTGCTCGACGCGGCGCGGAGTTTGCATGGGCTCATTGTAGGCGCCTACGGGCACAGGCGGTAGTCTCTACACCATGAGCCAACAGCCCCATTCAGTTCCACAATATCCTTGGCAGGCCCGCCAAGGCGCCGCCCTGATCCTCGCCGGCTTTACCGAATACAACAAACAGTTCCGCCTGATCACCCAGCGCGCCAAGCTGCGTTTTGAACGGCGCGAATGGACGCAGCAGCAGTCCGATCTGGTCGAACGCATCGAGTTGTACGACAGCAATGTCGCAGAAACCAGTCAGCGCCTGCAGGAAACCCTCGGCGAACACGCCGAGCGCCGCGACATCTGGGAGGCGATCAAGCCCGCCTTCGAGGCCAGCATCGCCAGCCTGCTCGATCAGGAACTGTACAAGACCTATTTCAATACCCTGACCCGGCGCTTCTTCAAGACCCGCGGCGTCGATGCGGCGATCGAATTTGTCGCGCTCGATATCGAGCCAACCGATCGGATCAAACACCCGGTCGCGCGACTGGCCTACTCGGTGTCGGAAGACCTGCCCGATCTGTTCCGTCGGATTCTTGCCGACACGCCGTTTGCGGTGCCCTACGCCGACGCCGATGAATGCGCACGCCTGGCCGCTGAGACCGTCGCTGCGCAGCTGGCATCCTGGGGTGAGCGCCCGGCACGTGCGGTCGAATTGCTGGAGACGCGCTTCTATCGCGAACGCCGGGCCTATCTGGTCGGACGCGTATTCGGCGAGGCCCAGTACGCCCCCTTCGTCATCGCCCTGGCAAATCGCGAGGCCGGCATCGCGATCGATGCGGTGATCATCAACCGCGCCGATATCGCGCAACTGTTTGGCTTTACCCGTTCGTATTTCCTCGCCGACTTTGAAACCGTCGGCGATGCCGTGGTGTTCCTTAAGACCCTGCTGCCAAGGAAATCCGTCGACGAATGGTTCGCCGGTCTCGGTCGATTGAAGCAGGCCAAGACCGAGCGCTACCGCTTGTTTTTCCGGCATCTGGACAGAGCATCCGGCCTCGTGCCCGCGCGCGACGACGGCGGCGCAGCCCCCGCCATCGCACCGATCAAGGGCGAGCGCTTCGTGCATGCGCCGGGTGAGCGCGGCATGGTGATGGCAGTATTCCATCTGCCGAGCTATCCCCTGGTGTTCAAGCTGATACGGGACCACTTTGCCCCGGTCAAGACGATGTCGCGCAGCGATGTGATGAGCAAGTACCAACTGGTGTTCAAACACGATCGCGCCGGTCGTCTGGTCGATGCCCAGGAATTTCGTCATCTGCGTTTTTCGCGCCGGCAGTTCGAGCAGAGTGTGCTGACCGAACTCATCGAGGGTTGCCGTGAGAGCGTGTTCGAAGATGGCGATGACATTGTGCTGACGCATTGTTATGTCGAGCGCTACCTGCGACCGCTGAACCTGTACATGAAAGAGGCTGAGCCCGCGCCCGCCATGCGCGCGCTGCTCGACTACGCGCAGGCGATCAAGGACCTGGCGATGAGCAATATCTTTCCTGGTGACCTGCTGCTGAAGAACTTCGGCGTCACCCGCCACGGCCGCGTCATCTTCTACGACTACGATGAACTCTGCATGGTCAACGAGTGCCGCTTTCGCAGCCTGCCGACACCAAGCGACAACGACGAGGAGATGCACCACGGCGCATGGTTCTACGTTGGCGACAACGATGTATTTCCCGAGCAGTTTCCGCGCTTCCTCGGGCTGACGCCTGAGCAGGAGCGCGCCTTGATCGCAGCACATGGCGAAATCTTCGATGTGCGCTGGTGGCTGGCCCTGCAGGAGCGCTTCCGGCTCGGGCAATCGCCGGAAATTGCGCCGTATTCATCGAGATTGCGCCTGCTGGCTCCGGTCCGAGAAGTCGCCATTGGGCCGTGCTAGCCTTTGACTTGAAGCAGAGGAGAACGCCATGCGCATCACGATTATCATCGGAACATTGCTGTCTTTGGGTCTTGCCGCCTGCACCGGCATGCAGGAGCGCGAGACTGCGGCAAACACGAACGCCACGCCGTCCCCATCTACGGGCATGAAGGGCTTGCCAGCCCTGGAGGAAATCCTCGCCGGCACACATCGCAGCGATTCCAACCGCAGTCGCGACCGCTATCGCCATCCGGCCAAGACCCTGCAGTTCTTCGGCGTCATGCCAGATCAGCGGGTACTTGAAATCACCCCAGGCGGCGGCTGGTACAGCGAGGTCCTCGCGCCCTGGCTCAGGGAACGCGGCCAGTTCCTTGCGGCGATCTGGGACGACAGCCTGCCCGGCCAGCCCGGCTACTACGCCAGCTTGAACAAGCAACTGCGTGAGAAATTTGCCGCGGCGCCCCAGTTGTACGACAGGGCCCAGCTGATCGCCTTCGATGCGAAGGCACCGGATTTTTCGGCAGCGGCGCCGCTCGATGCCGTGCTGACCTTTCGCAATGTGCACAACTGGACGATGGCCGGCAATGATGCGGCCTGGTTCGAGGCGTTCTACGCAGCACTGAAACCGGGCGGCGTATTGGGTGTGGTCGATCATCGCGCCGCGCCGGGTACGGATATCGCTGCTGCGATGAAGTCCGGCTATCTGACCGAGGCCCATGTCATCGCGCTCGCCGTCGACGCCGGCTTCGTGCTTGAGGCGAGCAGCGAGATCAATGCCAATCCCGCCGATGATCGCCAGCATCCCAAGGGCGTGTGGACGCTGCCGCCGATGCTGGCGCTCGGCGAAACCGATCGCGCCAAGTATCTGGAGATCGGCGAATCCGACCGCATGACCCTGCGCTTCCGCAAGCCGGCGGGCGATGCGATCCACGCTTCGGACGATTGATTCTCGATCAAGCGCACTTGGCTGCCGCGCCGATCGGCTCAGCGCATGCCGCGCGTGTTCTTGATACGTTCGTAGGCGGCAATCAGTTGACGGGTGCGTTCACCCGCCAACTGCCGCTCCTGCTCGCCGACCTTGTCGCCGGACAATTTGTCCGGATGATGGCGGGCGAGCAGTCTGCGGTAGGCGCGCCGCACGTCCGCGTCACTGGCATCCCGGCTGACGCCGAGCGCGTGATAGTCCGATACCGAGGCAACCGCACGTTCGCCGATGGCGGCCGCGCCATCCTCGCCCCGATCAAAGCGTGCCTGCGCCTCACGCCAGAGATCTTCGGGCACCTCCATCAATTTGACAATGCGCCGATGCATGCGCTCGGCGTCGGCGTGCATGCGGCCATCGGCCGCGGCAATCTGTTGCAGGGCGCCGAGCATCATCAACTTCAGATCGAGTCGAACCAGACAATACGCGGCCAGTTCGCGCGCCGACCCATCGACATTGAACCCGGGCTGCTTGCCGGTCTCGAACGCGGCAACCGCCTCGCGGCGCAGTCGACGACCGAGATCCAATCGTTGCATCCAACGCTCGGCCGCCGCCACCTCGGCTTCGGACACCCGCCCATCGGCACGTGCCAGCGCCCCGGCCAGCGCAAACAGCGGCTGCAACATGCGCGCGGGCGTCTCCTTCGGTCGCTCATTGCCCCAGCGCGGGCCCAGCGCATAGCCGATCAGGGCACCGATCAGCAGACCGATCGGATGGCGCATCATGGCCCAGCCGACCAGGGCTCCGATCACCGCATTGCGCCAGTTCATCGCGGGAGTCGCTCGTGCGCCGGCTGACAGCCGGGCAACCCGGCACCGCCGCGCGGCTTGGCGGTCCAACAGGCGATTTTGTCTGGGCTCATGGCGACATGATAGCAATCGGCACCTGGGTAACCGACCTAACCAACGGGCTTCGCTACAATCCGTGCTCCACAGGAGGCATCCGACGTGTCGCGAGCGCTTGCGCAAACCCAGCTGGCTGAACTCACCCTGGTACATCGTGGCAAGGTACGCGACGTATTTGCCCTGCCGCAGAATGAGCTGCTGATCGTTGCCACAGATCGCCTATCGGCGTTTGATGTGGTGCTGCCCGACCCGATTCCTGGCAAGGGCGAGATCCTGACCCAGATGTCGAACTTCTGGTTTCAGCAGACCGCGTCGATCATGCCCAATCATCTGACCGGGAAACGCGTGCGCGAGGCCCTGCCGCGCGGGGCCGATGTGGCCCTGTACGAGGACCGCAGCGTGGTCGCCAAGCGACTGAAGGCGCTGCCGGTTGAGGCCATTGCACGCGGCTATCTCGCCGGATCAGGCTGGAAGGACTATCAGGCAACCGGTAAGGTTTCCGGCATCGAATTGCCGCCCGGTCTGCGCCAGGCCGAACAATTGCCGCATCCGATCTTTACCCCATCGACCAAGGCCGCGGCCGGTGATCATGACGAAAACATCGGCTTCGATGCGATGGTCGCTGCCATCGGCGGACCGCTCGCCGAGATGGTGCGTGCGGCAACTTTGCGCATTTATGATTTTGCTTCGCGCTTTGCCTCAGCGCGCGGCATCTTGATCGCCGACACCAAGCTCGAGTTCGGGCTCGATGGCGATGGAAGACTGCTGGTGATGGATGAGATGCTGACGCCGGATTCTTCACGGTTCTGGCCGGTCGATACCTGGCAAGTCGGCACCAGCCCGCCGAGCTATGACAAGCAGTTCGTGCGCGATTATCTGGAGACCCTGGACTGGAACAAGACGGCGCCCGGGCCGCGCATCCCCGCCGGCGTCATCGAAGCGACGCGTGCCAAGTATGCCGAAGCGCTGTTGCGCCTGACCGGGATTTCGATGCCTTGAAACCGGTCCGCTTGCGGCAGTCGAACGCAATCGCAAGGGCGTGCACGCTGGAACGCATGCATCGCGGCGGGTGTCCGAGGCCAGTCTGATGAGCGCACGCGATCTATTGATGATCCTGATCGTCTGTCTGGCCTGGGCGGGAAATTTTCTGACCTCGGCGCTGGCGCTGCGCGAGCTCTCGCCCCTGCTGTTCACCGCGCTTCGTCTGCTCCTGCTGGGCCTGCTCTTGCTGCCGTTCCTGCAGCGGCCACCGCGCGCGATGTGGGGTCGACTGACGATTGTGGCGCTCTGCAACGGCGTGCTGCACTTTGGCCTGAGCTTCTGGGCACTCAAACTCGCCGGCGATATCGCCTCGCCCGCGATCGTGATGCAGAGTTACGTACCGATGGCGGCGATTCTCGCCTGGATCCTGCTCGGCGAACGCTTCGCCTGGCGCACGGCCCTCGCCATCTTCGTCAGCTTCGCCGGCATCCTCGTGCTCGGTTTCGATCCCCTGGTCCTGGATCGCCCAGAATCCCTGATCATGATGCTGGTCTCGGCTGCGTTCCTCGCCCTCGGCACCGTGCTGATGCGTGATCTGAAGGGCGTCAGCGCCTTCAGTGTGCAGGGCTACTCAGCCTGGATCGGATTGTTTCCGCTGTTGATCGCGAGCGCCCTGCTCGAACCGCCGATGTGGCATCAGGTCACTACCGTAGGCGTTCAGGCCTGGATCGGCGTGCTCTACGCAGCAGTCATTGCCTCGATGCTCGGCCACAGCCTGTTCTACAAACTCGTCCAGCGCCATCCGGTCGCCCAGGTCACGCCGTATCTGCTGCTCAGTCCGATTTTCGCCATCATGCTCGGCATCGCATTCTGGGGCGACCGTCCCGGGCCGCGTCTGTACATCGGCGCCGCTATGGTACTCGGCGGCGTGCTCGCGATCGCCCTGCGCACGCTCGCCAAACGCCGCACCCCGGTGCAACCCGAGGTCGTCGCCTAGCGTGTTCCTGAAAGGCATTTCACCGACTTGCCCGGCGTGAACGCGCTGCGCCGCCCGCATCCTGCCCCAAGCCGGTCGGCCTGGCGCCAGATTGTCGACAGCTGGGCAGACCAGCATGTCGGCCATAGACAGCACAGGTGAAGACGATGCGGGCACAATGGTTTGGTGGTGCGCTGGCTGCAGCCACGCTGACAACGATGCTGATGGCGCTTGCGGTGGCCGACGATGGTCGCGATGACGCGCGTCACGGGTTTGCCGAGTGGTTCGACCAGTACGGTGTTCGTGGCACGCTCATACTGTGCAGTGATGAGGCGACCGACTGCGCGGTACACAACCCGGAGCGCGCACATCAACGCTACTCACCGGCATCGACCTTCAAGATTGTCAATGCGCTGATCGGACTGGAGGAAACTGCGGTCGCAGACGAGCATGAACTGATGCGCTGGGACGGCAGCAAGCAGCGGATCAAGGCCTGGGAAAGCGATCATGATCTGGCCAGCGCAATGCGCGTCTCGGCCGTCTGGTTCTACCAGGAACTGGCCCGCCGCATCGGTCGCGACCGAATGCAGAACTGGCTTGACCGGATCAGCTACGGAAATCATCGCATGGGCCCGGCAGTGGACCTGTTCTGGCTCGATGGCTCGCTGACGGTGTCCGCTGAGGAGCAGATCGACCTGCTGCGCAACTTGCGCACCGGCGCACTGCCATTCAGTGAGCGCAGCCAGCGCATCGTGCGCGAAAGCCTGGTGCGCGCACGCGGCGAGGACTTCGTCGTACATGCCAAGACCGGATGGAATGACACCTATCACATAGGATGGTTTGTTGGCTGGGTCGAGCGCGGCGCGCAGACGCACTACTTTGCATTGAACATCGACATCCACCAGAACGCCGATGCCGCGGCGCGCATCAACCTGATCGAAGATGTGCTCGAACAGCGCGGCCTGATCCCGGCAGGCACCGAGCTCGAATAGTTCCTCGAAGTCGATGCCGCCGTGACGACTCAGGCTTCGAGCTGGGCTTTCAGTCGATCCAGTGCCTGGCCCCAGGCCTGACGGTAGCCATCCGCCTCCGCCCGCGTCTGCAGCCGGTCGATGGTCACCATCACCGTGCACTTGGCACCGCTCGGTGCAAACTTTATTTCGATTGGCGCCGGCATGGTCAGCGCCTCGTCTTCCCAGATCAGGCGGATGTTCTTGCCGGCATTGACCTTTTTGATGCGCGCGCGATTGCCATCGGCATTGCGCCAGTGGCCGCCATCGGACAAGTTGACGTCATGGCCCTTGCCAAACCAGCGATCTAAGGCGGCATTGCCGTTGAAGGCGGCGAAACAGCTGTCGGCATCGGCCTTGATGCTCTTGGTCGCGCAGATCGTGTAGCCCTTGGGCTTGCCGTCTTTCTCGACAACGCCGCGGGCGACTTCGTACTCGTTGTTGATCGTGGTCGCCCACCAGGGTTCGACCTTCAACTCAGCGGCCATCCAGGTACCGATTTCGCGGCGGCCCAGGCTGGCGCCGCCTTTCCGGTCGATCAGATTGAACCATTCGGCCAGCGTCTTGCCGGTTGCCGCCTTGCAGCTTTCATCGCCAACGGCGTGATCGGATTTGCGTTCGATTTTCATGAAGGCTCTCCCTCGAACCAATTTGCCTCATCGCGTGACGCGCGATGGTCCATTGACGGCGGTTGCGCGCCCGGCTTAGGGCCAGAGTGCCAGAATCAGACCAATCAGGGTGAACTGCAGAGTGTGATAGCCGCCATTGATCAGGAACAATTTCAGGCTACGGCGCTCGAACAGATAGTTGATGCCGAACGAGGAAGTGACCCAGCACAGGCCAGCTGCCGAACCTGCGCCGAGCCCGAGCGCCAGCGGTGGCCGCGGACCGAGGAACAAGGCAAACACCACCGCGGCGATCAGGCTCAGCACAAAGGCGAGACCGAAGATCAATCCCATGTTTGCATTCTTCAATTGTTCGTCACTGACGCCGGACTCGCGTTGCCAGACCTTGGCGAACAGCAGGGGCGAGTACCAGAGACCGCCAAGCAGGAAGCTGGCGAGCGCAGCGGCGATCACGGCGTAATAGTTGACTTCGGGCATGGCGGTTCCCCCTGTTGTTTGTGTGCTGAAGTATCGGCAAAACGTGTGCAGCGGTCTTGGAAAAATGTCACCTGGGTCGGCACGACCAACGCCGAGTGTCAACTCAGGACCACACTGCCAGCATCGGGTCGCTCTTTGCGCAGCAGCTCGCCCGGCGAGAATCCGCTGAAGGCGCGAAACTCGTTGATCAGATGCGACTGGTCGTAATAGCCGCATTGATCGGCCAACTCGATCCAGGGCACTTGATCACATTGACCGAGCAGGTCCATCGCGCCGCGAAACCGATGGACGCGCGCCAGCGCCTTGGCACTCATGCCGACCTGACGTAGGAACAACTGGCCGAGATGCTTGCGGGTGAAGCCAGTCTCGCGCGCCAGCGTTTCGATCGGAATCCGCCCACGACTTTCGGCGATACGATCGACCGCCCAGCGCACCGCCGGATGCACGATGCTCCTGGGCGTCAGACGCGCCAGCAACCAGCGTTCGACGATGCTGAACCGCGCCGGCAGCTCCGGCGTATTGAGCAGGCGTTCGCGCAGATGGAGTGCGCCATCGCCCAGCGCATCGGCGAGCGCAATGATGCGGTCGCCGAGTCCCTCCAGGCGTTCGCCCAGCCACGGATAGGCGCCGAGCGCCGAGAACGCGACACCGAGCAGGGCATTGCCATGCGGCGCTTCGGTGTCGATCGGTCCCTGGTGCAGGCCGGAATACCAGATATCCACAAAGGGGACGCGGCGCTCGGGTGGGCCCGGTTCGATCCGATACTGGGGCGGACCCAAATTGATCAGCAGCTGGCTCTGCCCCGAAGGCAGGATGCGGTCGCGCTGGTAGCTGACCGAGCCCGCGCCATACCACAGCGTGCTGACCATGCCGGCAAGCCTGGGGTCGGCCTGCCACAGCGAGACCTGCCAGCTGCCCAGGGGCGACTGGTGCGCAAAGGTCTGCAGGCGCGCGTCTACTGCGGGCAATCCGTGCATGCTCATGCTGGCTGCGGTCCGGCTCGCGAACAGACGCGACTATAGCGAGCCTGGACGTCGATCAGTGCGCGGGCGACGACTCCGCGCGGGTCGCAGCTGCCAGCTCAGCGACAGGGTTCGGCGGATTCCTTCCAGACCACCGGTTCCCAGTAGCCGCCGCCGCGGATATCGAGCCGGCCGCTGGGAATGAATTTTGCAGCGATACGGTAAGTAACACCGGGCTCGGCATCAATCTCGATCGACTTGTAGCGATCAGCGCGGCGTCCGTCGCGATCGCGCTGCTGGGCTGGGCTGAATTCGCGCGCATCGATCGCCTCGGCCAATTTGATCACATGGTGCCCGGGCGCGATGCGCCAGCTGGTCGCGTCGAGCGGACCGGGCATGCCGCCATCGACGCCGATCAGGATGGCACGGTGCAGATCCTGTTTGCGCGGTGCGATGTCGAAGGTGCTGATGCGGGCGCAGCTATCGGATGACTCGGCATGCGCCGGGCGCAGGCCCGGGCTGGTGCAACTCAGTGCGATCAGTGCGGCGAGTAGATGGATTCTGGATTTCATGTGGAAGTCTCCTTGGTAGCGTTCATTGGCGGATGATGCCGATCGATCAGCGACAGTTCTCTTCGAACTCCTTCCAGATCACCGGCTCCCAGTAGGCCTGATCCTTCACCGAATCGGCCTTGTCCTTGTTGAAGCGGGCGCCGATCCGGTAGGTGGTGTTGATTTGCACATCGATTTCCAGGGTCTTGAAGCGCTGATTGCGTTGCTGTTGACGGCGATGATTGCTGGCCGCGCCCCAGAAACGGTCGTCCGGAATTTCCTCGCTGAGCTTGATCAGATGTCGGCCCGCACGCAGTCGATAAACGCCATCGAGGCTATTGAGCAGCGGTCCGCCAAGACGCCCATCGATGCTGTGCAGGAAGATCGGATAGATCGATTCGCTGAGCGGTGGCTTCAGTGCAAGATTGATCCGACCGCAGCCTTCGCTGGCGGGCAGCGGCGATATGCTCAGTTGGTAAGCCGGTGTATCGACCCGATCGAGTGCGCCATCGAACAGCAATTGCTGGCTTCCGCGTTCGACCAGCAGGGCGATCCTGCCGCCATCCGCCTGCAGGGCAGCGGGTAGCGCGCGAGCCGTGCCCTGGTCGGCGAGCAATT
This sequence comes from Lysobacterales bacterium, assembly GCA_043738015.1. Classification (GTDB taxonomy): domain Bacteria; phylum Pseudomonadota; class Gammaproteobacteria; order Xanthomonadales; family Ahniellaceae; genus 0-14-3-00-62-12. Next base: position 8,582 of record JAYSZM010000196.1, on the reverse strand, counting down.
TCGTTCCATTCACGCGCAGCAGGCGATCACCGACTCGCAAGTCCAACCGCGCCGCCGCGCTGCCCGGCGTGATGGCGAGCACTCTTGGCATGCCGCCATCGGCCGGACGTGCATCGACGACGGCACCCAGTTCGTGATGTGTGCGCGCAGCCTGCTCGATCAGCAAGGGCGAGCCATCGACATTGCCCGGTGCGAACTCGGCGACGGCACGCACGGCGTCGTCGAGCAGGACAAGGCTGTCGGACTCGGCAGCGGCCGTGCCCAGGGCAAACAACAGCAGGCTACCGCTGCAGACACAGCGAATCACGCGCTTACAAACTGATGATGTGGTCATCTTCGATACTCCTGGTGTCGGTGGCGCTGGCGGCAAGCTCGCGGGCATGCCAGAGCGCATTGATGTGCTCGGGATCGGCGGCATGGTCGTAGGCCGCCTGTAGTTGATGGTCGATCATGCGCAAATCGGCGCTGACCAACGGTGTTGCCGGCGGCGCCGCGTCAGCGAGCAGGCCTGGATTGACGGCAGTCATGCGCAGCCCGAACAAGCCGGCGACTGCGACCGCACAGAGCGCACCGGCGGCAGCGATCCGTCGACCGACCCGCCGCCGGGCTCGCGTGCGTTCGATCCGTGGCCACAGGTCGGCTTGCGATCCCGGCTCGGGCAATCCGGCCAGGTGCAACCGCAGTGCGTCTGTCGATGGCGCCTGCCCATCGTGTTCACTATGCATATTCACTCAATCGTTCTCCTGCTGGATCTCGTGGCGCAACCGGTCCAGGCTGCGCGCCAAGATCGACTTGGACCAACTCTCGGTCTGACCAAACATGCGGGCGATCTCGCCATGGGCATAGCCCTCCATCTCATGCAGCCAGACGACGGAACGCGCGCGTGGCGCAAGCCGCGCCAGCAGGCCGAGGGCTTCCATCTGGTCGCTGTGTTGTGCTGAGGGCGCTGCCAGCGCATCAATGGCATCGGCATCGACCGGCCAGCGTGTCTCGGCACGCAGGCGGTCGATGGCCAGATTGACCAGCATGCGCTTGAGCCAGATCCCGAACGGCGCCTCGCCGCGGTAGTGACGGATTTTCTCAAAGGCACGCACAAAGCAGTCATGCACGGCGTCCTCAGCGGCGGCATGGCGACCGAGGATGCGTAGCGCCAGGGCCAGGGCTGCGCGTTCATAGCAGCGGTAGATGGCCTCGAAGGCGGCGCGATCCTGATGCTGGGCTCGGACCAGGAGTGCGGCGTCAAGTGCTGTGTTGAATCCGGTTTCATTGTGCATTGCTGTTTTCAACTGGGCTTACCGGAATGGACGAACCGGAGCCTCATATCGTTGCAGACCGATGCCAAGCGAAGGTCGTGAGCGACCATCGAGCAGGCAGAATCAGCCTGGGCGACGCGGTCCCGCGCCCGGGCCACGCCGGGCCGCAGCCAAGCCGCCGATCACGCAGCCTACACTTCGTCGCCGCTGGACTCGCCATTCCAGCCGAGGCAAGCCACAATTGCTGCATGACGGAATTCTGCAATATCGCCAGCCACCTCGGCGAGGAGGCCAGTCGGCAACCCGATCGACCGGCCATTCATTGTCCGGTCCGGTTCGGCGGCAAGGGCATGCCGGTCTATCGGAGCATGAACTTTGCCGAGCTCGCCGCCGAGACCGACCTGGTCGCAGCCGGCCTGGTCGCCAGCGGCATTGGTCGTGGCGTGCGCACTGCGCTGATGGTGCGGCCCTCCATTGAACTGTTCGTATTGATGTTCGCGCTGTTCAAGGCCGGTGCGGTGCCGGTGCTGATCGATCCCGGCATCAATCGGCGCCAGCTCAAGCAATGCCTGAAGGAAGCCGCGCCGGAGGCCTTTATCGGCGTGCCCTTGGCGCATGCAGCGAGCATCCTGTTCGGCTGGGCGCGCGCCAGCATTCGCCGTCGCGTCACCGTCAACGGCAGACGTTGGCTGTGGGGCGGGCGAACCTATGCCGGCCTGCGCGCGCTCGGTGCCAGCCAGCCGGCATTTCAGATCGCCGACACCCGCCATGCCGAGTTGGCCGCGATCCTGTTTACCAGTGGCGCCACCGGCGTACCCAAGGGCGTCGAGTACACCCATGGCCAGTTCGCCGCCCAGGTCGAACTGATCCGCACTGCTTTTGGTATCTGGCCGGGCGAAGTGGATCTGCCGACTTTTCCGCCCTTTGCCTTGTTCGATCCTGCGCTCGGCATGACCAGCGTGATTCCGGACATGGACCCGACCCGACCGGCCCAGGCCGATCCGGCCAAGCTCGTCGCTGCCATCGAGCGCAACGGCGTGACCACGATGTTCGGATCACCGGCCCTGATCGATGTATTGGCGCGCTATGGCGAAGCCAATGGGATCAAGCTCAACACCTTGCGGCGGGTGATTTCCGCTGGCGCACCGGTGCCGCCCGAGACCGTCGCCCGGCTGATGAAGGTGCTCAAGCCCAAGGCCCAGGTATTCACACCGTATGGAGCGACCGAATGTCTGCCGGTCTGCGCGATCGATGGCCGCGAGATTCTTGCCGTCTCGCATCTGACCGCCGAGGGCGCCGGCATTTGCGTCGGTACGCCCCTGCCGGAGAACAGCGTGCAGCTGATCCGCATCGACGACAATGAAGTGCATGAGATCAGTTTCGCCAATCGGGTGCCGCCCGGTGGCGTTGGCGAAATCGTGGTGCGCGGTCCCAGCATGAGTCAGCGCTACTACGGCCGGCCCGAGGCCAACCGCCTCGGCAAGATTCTCACCCACGATGGCATCTGGCATCGTATGGGCGATCTCGGCAGGTTCGACGCCGACGGCCGGCTCTGGTATCTCGGGCGCAAGGCGCATCGGGTGGAAACCGGAAACGGGCAGTTTCTGCCCGAACCCGTCGAGGGCATCTTCAATGCGCATCCTTCGGTGCGGCGCACGGCCCTGGTTGCCCTGGTCGATCGCGATGGTCGCCGCATGGCCGGAGTCTGCGTCGAACTGCGCACTGGCGTCAGTCCGCGCGACTGGACGCCGATCCGCAACGAGTTGCGCCAGATTGGCGCACGCCATGCAATCACCTCGGCGATCCGGCATTTCTTTCTGCATCCGGGATTTCCGGTCGATATCCGTCACAACGCCAAGATCGATCGTCAGGCACTCACCGTCTGGGCGCAGCGCAAACAAATCTAGAGGCGCAGCGCCGCCATCGCCCTGCCTGCGCCGATACACTGGACGGAGATGAGGCGACCAGGGCGCAGACAGCGCAGATGGAGCTATGGGCGTGCGCTGATCGGTCAGCGGCGATGCAGAAAAATATCGAGTGGGTATGCCGGCCTGAGCCGGATCACCGACCGCACTGGCGCTTGATCGCGCGGAGCGGCAATGGCAGGAATGGAGCGCAGTATGAAGGTCCTGGTCACTGGCGGCGGCGGATTTCTCGGGTCGCACATCTGCAAGCAATTGCGCTTTCGCGGCCATGAGGTCGTCAGCATCGCGCGCAACAGGTATCCGGAGCTCGAACAGTTGGACATCCGTCAGGTCATCGGCGATGTCAGCGCGTTCGACCCGATGCTCAATGCCAGCAAGGGCTGCGACGCCATCATCCACACGGCGGCGCGCGCCGGCATCGGTGGCAGCCTGGCGGAATATTCGAGCACCAATATCGGCGGCGCCATTGCGGTGCTTGGCGCCTGCGAGATGAATGGTGTCGGCAGGATTGTCTACACCTCGACACCGAGCGTGGTGCATACCGGCGAGGACATCGAGAACGCGGACGAGTCGATGCCCTACGCCACTCGGTTCCATGCCCATTATCCGGCCACCAAAGCCGCTGCCGAGCGCCGGATCCTCGCCGCCAATGGCCCGAATCTGGCGACCGTGGCGCTGCGGCCTCACCTGATCTGGGGTCCGGGCGACAATCATCTGCTGCCGCGTCTGGTCCAGCGTGCGCGTGCCGGCAAGCTGCGCTTCGTCGGACCTTCGAAGAAAATCGATACTGTCTATATCGACAACGCCGTGCAGGCCCATCTGGATGCACTCGATCGACTCGAAATCGGCGCACCCTGCGCCGGCAAGGCCTACTTCATCTCCCAGGGCCAGCCAATCGCGCTGGACGAGATGGTCAACAAATTACTGAAAGCCGCTGGGCTGCCGCCGGAAACGCGCAGAGTCTCGGTCGGCATGGCCAAGACCATGGGCCTCATCTTCGAGAAGTGGTATCAGCTCACCGGCAATCGCGGCGAACCACCGATGACGCGCTTCCTCGCCGAGCAGCTGTCGACCGCACACTGGTTCAACATAGGCGCCGCCCGCCGCGAACTCGGCTATCAGCCCAAGGTCACCCTGATCGAAGGCATGGTGCGGGTCAGCGAGTGGTGGTTGCGCGAGGGCAAGTTGAAGCACGCGACTTGATTGTTGAGTGACCAAGGCTGATCGATCAGCGCCTGACGGCCGCGGAAGTTGTCGTCGCTGCCACTTGCCAAATCCGCGCAGACCGGAACACTGTGCGAATGCCGACCAATCTCAGCGTTACCTCCAACGACGGCGCACGCGCCGATCTGATCCTGCATGCGCCCGAAGGCGCCCGCGTCTGGTTGTATTGGTGTCCGGCGCTGGGTGTGACCGCGCGCCAGTACCGGCTGTTTGCCGATGCGATGGCGACCGCCGGAATCGCGGTGGCGACACACGAATGGCGCGGTGCCGGCTCCAGCGATCGGCGTGCTTCACGCTCCAGCAATTGGGGCTATCGCGAACTGCTCGACGATATCGCGGCCGGCGTGGCGCGCCTGCGTGCCGAGGTCGGTGCCGAGCGCGTGGCGATCGGCGGACACAGTCTCGGCGGTCAGCTGGCGGCGCTGGCGCTTGCCCGCGATCCCGCGCTGGCCGATCGCATCGTGCTGATTGGCTGCGGCATGCCGTGGTGGCAGTGTTTTCCCTGGTGGCAGCGCCCGCTGCTATTCGCCGTGTTTGTCTGGTTCCGTTCGCTGGCGGCGATCTGCGGTTGGTTCCCTGGGCGCAAGGTCGGATTTGCCGGCGACGAGGCACGCAGTGTGATTCGCGACTGGGCGCGCACCGGCATCAGCGGACGCTATCGCGTGGATCGTGTGCCACTCGATCTCGATGCCGCCCTGCGTGCCGTCAAACTACCCGGCTGGGCCGCGCATCTGCAGGATGATCGGCTGGCGCCGACGCGCTCCTTGCAGGAATTGCAGTCTCGTCTGGGTGCAGTTGCGTGGACGACTGAGGAGTTCAGCAGGGAGCAATTCGAGACCCGGCTGGCCACGCATTTTTCGTGGATGAAGGACCCGCAGCCGCTTGCTGCGGCACTGTCGGCATGGCTGCGCCGCGCGCCCTGATCCGCGCGCCGGCTCGCGTTCGCGGCAAATTCAGATCGTACGGGTTTCTGGCTGCGCCTGGCTGGGCACACCAGATCGCGCCAACCAGTTGAGCACGGGCTGCCACTCATCGCGGCAGGGTGCAAGCGCCGCGCCCTGATAGTCGAAGATGCCGCGTCCGAGCGCGCCGGCCAGCACATAGGCCTGGGTATCGCGCAAACTCGTCAGCACCGGGAACGGCATGTCCTCGCTATGCGACATGAAGTCGCGCGCAGCCAGCGTGCGCGTCTTCACCCGATTGGCAATCAGGCCAACGCGCACGGTGCCGCTGCGCACCGCTGGTGATTGACGCAGTTCGTTGAGAAAGCCCTGGGTGGCACGCAGATCGATGGCCGAGGGCACGATCGGAATCAGGATGGTGTCGCAGCGGCGCAGGTATTCGGCGATCTGATGATTGCGCAGACCCGCAGGCGTATCGACCAGCATTACATCGGTTGTCGGCGGAACCCGCAGTGTCCAGCCCTGGGTCAGGCCATGACCGACGTCGGAACTCGACATCACCGGAATCGCCGGCTGCAGATCGCCACGGGCAGCTGCCCAGTCAACACTGGAGCCCTGGCTGTCGGCGTCGATCAGCCAGACCTTGCGGCCCGCGTGCGCGAGCGCAACGGCGAGGTTGGTGCTCACCGTGGTCTTGCCACAACCGCCCTTCGAGCTGGCGATCAGGATGCGCTGCATGGTGGGAGGCCGTCCATCAGGGTGAATCTACCGGTATCGCGGCGATTTGGGGACCGCCTCATGCGCGCGACTCAGACCAGGCCAGCATCAGCCAGCCGGCAACAAGACAAATTCCGCCGACCGGCGTGAGCATTCCGATCAGGCGCGGCGCCGACAAGGCCAGTGCAAACAGGCTGCCGCTGAAGATCAGAATACCGAGCAGGAACAGACTACCAGCCCTGCGCGCCGGCCTGTCGTCTGTCGCCCCGCCGGCGCGAACGGCGAACAGCGCGGCCAGCACATGCCAGAACAGATAGCTCACCGCGGTCTGCCAGATCGCCAGTTGCTGGGGGTCCAGGCTGCCGCGCAACGCATGCGCGCCAAATGCGCCGGCAAGCACGCCCACTGCGCCAGTCACGGCAGCGGCCTGGCGCAGATGGATGGAGGTAGGCAACATCGTGGTAACTCCGGTGCGATGCGGGAATGCCGGCTGACTGAAGTCCACACTTTAGCGCCGTTTAACGAGCACTTAGCAGCGGCCGAGCTATCAAGCCCGACCTATGTTGCCTGCCGACTACCCCTTCGAACTTCGTACGCGCAGGATTTCACCCTGGCGGCTTCAGCTGTTGCGGGTATTCGGACTGGCTCTGAGTGTCGGCGTGCATCTGGCCGTGCTGCTGTACTTGCTGATGCCGGTGTTGCCGTATCGGACTCCACATCGATCGGTATCCGCACCGGTCAGCAGTCTGCAGGTGATCTTGCTGGATGCCATGCCGCCCATGCCACCACCGGTGGAGCCGGTAGCGGTGGCTGCCCAGACGCTGCCATCACCTCCACTTCCGCAAATGGACCGGCCGGTTGCAGCCACGCGCAGCGAGCCCAAGCCCGCTGCGCCGGTTCCCGACGATGCCCCGATCTCGGCGGCCCAGCTGTTCGGTGGCATCGAAGGCGCCGCGCAGGACCTGACCGCCAGTGACCGGCCTTTGCCGGGCGCCGGCCTACCCAGCGCACGTGCCCGACTGCCCGGCAGCAGTGAGGCAATCGTCGACCTGCCGGTGCGCTTCAAGCGGCGACCAACGCCGCAGCAAGTGACGACGTTCCTGGCGAAGATGTTGATCGGCACGATGGCGGACTATCCCGATGACTTCGAGAGTGCCACCGAATTGCGCAGCCCCTTGGGCGACATGACCGATAGCCATCTCGGCTCCATCCGCGAGCCCGAGTGCAATGATCCGGATGACCCGCTGCGCGATCCACGCTGCCTGGAGCGGCCGCAGCGCTGACCGCTGCCGATGTCCCGCGGTAAACGTCGCAGCTGTTGCTGGCAGCTGAATCGCGCACAACAGCGGTCGCAGGATTAACGGGTACTTACACGGCGACGGGCTATCAAGCCCAGCCCATGTTGATCAGCCCCCTGTATCTCGAAGTTGTTCCCGCCACCGAGCGACCACCGCGCATCAGCCCGCGGCGCATTGTCGGCATTGCGCTCAGCCTGATTCTGCATCTGGCCCTGCTGATCCACCTCACCCTGCCGCCAGCACAGCACCCGGTGGTCGCGACGGGCACAGCGGAACGCCAGGCCATGAGTCTGGTCCTGATTGCGACGCCGATTGCCACTGCCGCACCCGTTCAAGCTGTGAACATGGAACCCGTGGCGCCATCGGCGCGCCCGACGCGGACGTTGGCAGTCTTCATCGATCCTGCGCCTGTACAAGAATCCGAAGGCGCGGATGGCGTCGCCGAACCGGCAGCCGATGCGCAACACCTGTTCAACGGAATCGAGGCGGCGGCCGCCGAGATCGTCGCGAGCGATCCGCGTCTGCCCAACGCAGGTATGCCGAGCGCACTCGGGCGCGTACCTGGGCGGGCCGAGCCCTTTGTGCATCTCCCCCTGGTCCATAGCGAAGGCGGCGGACTATCACGAGCCCTGAGCGCCCTCGGCAAACACATGATCGTCGGCGAACTGGACGACAATCCGCTGCGTTCGAGCGCTGAACGGTCCGCCCGCCGCGGCGCCGAGCCGGTCTGCAACGATCCGGAGAATCCGCTCGCCGATGAACGTTGCTGGCTGCCGCCAGAAGATTGAGCAGGATGGCATGCCTGGCTTCGACACTCCGCCTGCAGTGAGCACGGCGCGCGGCGCTATCATGCAGACATCCGCGCCGGCGGCGTACAGGGGGATGTAACGCCGGCATCACCGTCCGAGTCTTTTGCATGTCGATCGAAGCGCTGCAGATCCTGATCATTGTCGTGCTTGCGGTGATCCTGTTTGTCACCGAAAAACTGCCCGTCGATGTGGTCGGCCTCGCTGTGCTCGCTTCTTTGGTGATTCTCGGCCTGGTCACGCCCGCGGAGGGCCTGTCCGGTTTCAGCAGTACCGCGACGATTACCGTGGCGGCGATGTTCGTGCTCAGCGAGGGCCTGCGTGAGACCGGCGTGCTCGATCGGCTGGCGCGCCTGTTTGTGCGCGCGGCCAATTGGCCCTGGCTGCTTACGCTGGCGATGATGCTGATCATCGGCGCGATCTCGGCCTTCATCAACAACACTGCCGCCGTGGCGAT
>JAYSZM010000195.1:0-11807 GCA_043738015.1 Lysobacterales bacterium | reverse complement strand
TCGCGCATCGGCGCAGTGCAGCCCTCGAGATAGCTGACCGTCGCGCCCTCTTCGGCAATGATCAGGGTGCGCTCGAACTGTCCGGTATCGCGCGCATTGATGCGGAAGTAGGTGCTCAGCTCCATCGGGCAACGCACGCCCTTGGGGATGAAGACAAAGCTGCCATCGGAGAACACCGCGGAGTTGAGCGCGGCAAAATAGTTGTCACCGGTCGGCACGACCGAGCCAAGATGTTGCCGGACAAGGTCCGGATGTTCGCGCACGGCTTCGGAGAATGAGCAGAAGATCACACCGACTTCGGCCAACTCCTTGCGGAATGTGGTGCCGACCGAAACCGAATCAAACACGGCATCGACCGCGACCCCGGCAAGCCGCGCACGCTCGTGCAGCGGCACACCGAGCTTCTCGTAGGTCTCCAGCAACTTGGGATCGACTTCATCAAGCGACTTGTATTTTTTCTGCGGCGCCGCGTAGTAGCTGACCGCCTGAAAATCGATCGGCGCGATGTCAAGCCGCGCCCAATCCGGCGGCGTCATCGTCAGCCAGTGGCGATACGCGGCCAGGCGCCACTCGGTCATCCACTCGGGCTCTTCTTTCTTGGCCGAGATGGTCCGAACCACGTCCTCACTCAGGCCCTTGGGCAGGATGTCGGTGGCAATATCGGTCACGAAGCCAGCGTCGTAGCTGCGATTCGCGATCAGGGTTTCGACTTCGCGTGGTTGTGCAGACATATTCATTCCTTACACCGAAGAAACGCGCAGGGGCGCGCCGCGTCGGACGGGTATCGGGAGGACGTGCTCGGTACGCAGCATGTCGGCAAGGCTGACCTCGGCGAGCGCGGTCTCGATGACACGACTGATCCGCTGCCAGTTGCCCTGGACCCGGCAATGCGGTTCATGGCCGCAGGATCCCTGCACCGCGCTGCACTCGGTCATGCCGAGCGGGCCTTCAAGCGCGACCACGATGTCGAGAATGCTGATCTCAGTGGCCGCGCGCGCCAGTCGATAGCCGCCCTGGATGCCGCGACGCGATTCAATCAGGCCCGCCGAACCCAACTGCTTCAGCAGTTTGCTGACCGTAGGCAGCTCCAGACGGGCCTTTTCCGCCAATTCGGAGGCAGCCAGCACCTCACCCGGACGTTCCGCAAGCGCGGTCATCAGAACGGTGGCGTAGTCGGTGAGTTTTCCGATGCGGAGCATGGTGGGGCGCGTTATTCCTAATCTGTACCGAAATGGTACCAGTTTGCGTCAGAGGCCTCAATCGATGGAAGAACGACGGTTCAGCACCGGCCGATCGTGGTTCGGCAAATTGTCTGTCCAGCGGACCTGCGCCGAGCATCGCAAACTCCAGTGCTCGGCAAAACCGGCGGTCTCGCCTATCATCGGCGGCCCTATCGTCACCCGACCGCACATGAAGCCCTACCTCGTCACCCGCCGCTCCCCGATCCATGGCAACGGCGTATTCGCCGCGCGGGATATTCCCGAAGGCATTGAACTGATCGAGTACAAGGGCCGCCGGCTTACGCACGACGAGGCCGACGAAAAATACGGCGACACGGTCGAGAGTGGCCACACCTTCCTGTTCACGCTCGACGACGAGTACATCATCGACGGCAATGACAACGGCAATGATGCGCGCTACATCAACCACAGTTGTGATCCCAACTGCCAGGCCTTCTTGCACGATTCACGCGATGGCGATCCACGCCACCAGTTCGTGATGATCGAGTCACTGCGTTCGATTGCCTACGGCGAAGAGCTGACCTACGACTACAAGATCACCCTGCAGCAACGGCACACAACCAAGCTGCTGAAAATCTGGGCCTGCCACTGCGGTGCCGCCTATTGCACCGGAACCATGCTCAAGCCCAAGGGCCGCAAACGCTGATCGGATGGGCACTACTCGATCCGGTTTCCCCCAGCCCTCTCGCACAGCGGAGAGGGGATCGTGGGTGGCATTGTCGGCGAACAGCTGCAGAGTCCGTGTGTTTCCCTCACCCTGCCCTCTCCCGCAAGCGGGGGAGGGAACAAACCACTCCCGCACGCGGGAGAGGGAATTGGCTCAGTAGGCGAAATCGCGGAACACCGGATCGACTGTGCCCTTCCAGGCGCCGTGATAGAGCTCAAGCTTGCGCTCGGCCGGACAGATGCCGGCATCGGCGAACTCGATCAATGGCTCGAGATACATCGACTCATCGCGGCCGCGCGAATTGAGTTGCGCCCGGCGCTGCAATCCATGCGCCGAAATGCGCAAAGCTTCCAGGGCGAGATCGCGTACCGTGCCGCCGCGAAACGGCAACTTGAGCGCATGGCGCGGCACACCACTGCGTAGTTCCTCGCGCTCGCTCATGCTGAAATCCTTGACCAGATCCCAGGCGGCATCGAGTGCGGTCGGGTCGTACAGGAGTCCCACCCAGAATGCCGGCAAGGCGCACAATCGATTCCACGGGCCACCATCGGCACCGCGCATCTCGAGATATTTCTTGAGGCGCACTTCCGGGAAAGCGGTGGTCAGATGATCGGCGTAGTCCTTCATCGTGGCGCGTTCGCCGGGCAGCACATCGAGCTTGCCGGCCATGAAGTCGACGAAGCTCTTGCCGGTGGCATCGATGTAGTTGCCATCACGGTAGGCAAAATACATCGGCACCTGCAGGATGTAATCGACATAGCGCTCATAGCCGAAGCTGTCGTCGAAGACGAAGCCGAGCATGCCGGTGCGATCGGGATCGGTATCAGTCCAGATATGCGAGCGATAACTCATGAAGCCATTCGGCTTGCCCTCGGTGAATGGCGAATCGGCAAACAGCGCGGTGGCGATCGGTTGCAGCGCCAGTGAGACACGGAACATCTTGACCATCTCCGCTTCGCTGCCGAAGTCGAGATTGACCTGCACCGTGCAGGTTCGAGTCATCATGTCGAGCCCGAGATTGCCGCGCTTGGGCATGTACTCGCGCATGATCTTGTAGCGGCCCTTGGGCATCCAGGGCATTTCTTCGCGCGACCATTTGGGATGGAAGCCCATGCCAAGGAAGCCCAGGCCAAGCCTGTCGGCCACACTGCGTACTTCGTCCAGATGCTGGTTTACTTCGCAGCAGGTCTCGTGAATGGTTTCCAGTGGCGCGCCGGACAATTCGAACTGGCCGGCGGGTTCGAGTGAAACCGATGCCTGATCGCGCAGCAGCGCAATCACATTGCCCTTATCGTAGACAGGGTCCCAGCCAAATCGCTCCGCCATTCCTTCGAGCATGGCGCGAATGCCGCGGTCACCCTCGTAACTGGGCGCGCGCAGATCGTCGTTCTGGAAACCGAATTTCTCGTGCTCGGTGCCGATGCGGAACGCCGATCGCGCTTTCTCACCGCTGGCGAGGTAGTCGACCAGCTCCTGCTTGCTGGCGATGGGCGCAGCGACTTCTTGGCTTGGATTGGACACGGGCGACTCCGGAACGAGTGCAGATGGAGCGAGATGGATGCGGAAATCAGATTTGCAAGGTGGTCCATTGATGAAGATCAGACCCAGAGCGAACGTTTGGCTGCCAGTTTCGGCTGAAGGGTCGGGCGCGGCCATTCCAGCGCGGAGGCCGATACACTGGCCCCGGATCGGCGTGTCAGCGCGCAAGCGACAGCGCCGGTAAAGACCGGAGTACAGACGCAGGGATTTCATGCAGGGATCACGGACGCTCATTGCTGCCCTTTTGCTTGTTCTGGCCGGGGCGACTTCGGCGGCCGAGCCGCGTGTGCTGCGTCGAGGCAATGGACCCGAGCCATCGAGCCTGGACGCGCACCGCGCCCAGGACATCGCCAGTCAGAACATTCTTCGCGATTTGTACGAGGGCCTGGTCGCCGAGGATGCCCAGGGCCGCAGTATTCCGGGCATGGCCGAGCGCTGGGAGATTTCCGCTGATGGCCTGCGCTACCGGTTCTTCCTGCGCGCTGACTTGCGCTGGTCCAACGGCGAACCGCTATCGGCTACTGCCATCGTCGCAAGTTTCGCGCGCGCCCTCCAGCCGGACACCGCAGCACCACTGGCGTCCCTGCTGGCGCCCATCCGCGGTGCCACGGCGGTCATGCAGGGAAAGCCGGCCAGGCTCGGCGTATCGGCGATCGGCGCCCGGGAGATCCTGATTGAGTTGGAACGTCCTGCGCCACTATTGAAACTGCTCGCGCTGCCCATCGCGCTGCCGGTTCATTTGCCGAGTCTGCAACAACACGGCAAGGCACACACCCGGCCCGGTCAGCTGCTCAGCAATGGCGCCTATCGATTGCTGAGCTGGCAACCGCATGCCGGCATCGTGCTGGAACGCAACCCGCACTTCCACGCCCACGACGAGGTGCGCATTGAACGCGTGCGCTTCGTCGTGACCGAGGACGCCAGCAGCGAGCTGAAACGCTTTCAGGCCAATGACCTGGACCTCACCGAAACCGTGCCACCCGCGCGCCTGGACCGTTTGCGCGAGCGCTTCGGCGAGCAGTTGCGGATCAGTCCCTATCTCGGAAGTTTCTTCTTCGGCATCAACCTCGACGATGCGTTGCTGGGCAACTCGCCAGCGCTGCGTCGCGCGCTGAGTCTTGCCATCGACCGCGATATTCTCACCCGCTACATCACCGCGCTTGGCGAGCAACCGGCGTATGGACTGATACCGCCGGGGATCGATGACTACGCGGGCGCGCGGCTACCCGAAGCCGACTGGAGCCAGGCCGAGCGCACGGCCGTGGCCAGGAAGTTGATCGACGAGTTGCGCGCGGGACTTGCCGATCCGATCGAGATCGAGATCCGCTACAACACGTCGACAGCGCACCGTCGACTCAGCCTGGCCATCGCCGCGATGTGGCGCGAGGCGCTCGGCATCAAGGTGCGGCTGCGCAATGAGGAATGGAAGTCCTTCGTGCAGACCCGACGTGATCGGCGGGTCAGCCAGGTGTTTCGCGGCGGATGGATTGCCGATGTCGCCGACCCGTTGAGCTTTCTCTCCCTGTTTGATGGCGAGCAGGCGCTGAACTGGAGCGGCTGGATCGATCCCGAGTACCAGGCGCTGCTGGATCGCGCCGATCAGAATGCAGGCACCCGCATGCACGCCTTGCAGCAGGCGGAACAACGGCTGCTCGAGGCCCACGCCCTGATCCCGATCTATTTTTATACCTCGCGCCATCTGGTGCGCGAAGAACTCAAAGGCTTCGAGGCAAATTTTCTTGATCGCCACCCCAGTCGCTGGATGCACTTCGGCGACGCGTCGGAGTCGGCGCCATGAACTCGCTCGATCCGGTTGCGGAAAACTCCGACTGCGAATTGCCCACGCGTTCCTGGCCGCGCCTGCTCAGCCGGCTGTTGTTTCGGATCGGCGAAGCGCTGCTGAGCCTGCTGCTGCTCGCGGCACTTTGTTTCGGTCTACTGCGCAGCGCACCCGGCGGACCTTTTGACAGCGAGCGGGCATTATCGGACGAACAGCAGAGCGCACTGGAGCGGCGCTACCACCTCGACCAGCCGCTGCCGACCCAGTTTGCGTACTTTCTCGCAGACGCCGCGCAGGGCGATCTCGGCGATTCGTTCCAGTATCCGGACTACAGCGTGCGCGCTCTGCTGCTTGCCGGTTTTGCGGTCACGTTCTGGCTGGGTGCATGGGCCCTGCTGCTGGCAATCTTGATCGGTACGCCGCTCGGGGTCTGGTCGGCCTTGCGGCATCGCGGTGTCGTTGACGGGATGATCAATGGCGGCGCGATCCTCGGCATTGCGCTGCCGAAATTTGTCATCGCACCGTTGCTGATCCTGGTCTTCGCAGTCTCGCTCGGTTGGCTGCCTGCCGGCGGATGGGAAGCGGAGGACTGGCGCTACAGCCTGCTGCCGATCATTGCCCTATGCCTGCCAAATCTCGCTGCGATCACTCGGCTCAGCCGTCATGCAGCGCTGGAGATACTCGCCAGCGAATACATTCGCGCCGCGCGCGCGCGCGGCATCGAAGGCGCGGCGCTGCTCGGTCGCCATATGCTCAAGCCCTTGTCGCTCGCCGTTTTGGCCTGGCTCGGCCCGGCGCTGATCGCCGTAATCACCGGCTCGACCGTTGTCGAACAGATTTTTGGTATTCCCGGTGTCGGTCGCTATTTCGTGCAGGGCGCCCTCAATCGCGATTACACCCTGGTGATGGGTGTGGCATTGTCCGCCGGGGTGCTGATCATCATCAGCAATCTCGCCATCGATGCGGCGCGCGCCGCGATCGATCCAAGACTGCGCTGACTTCAGCTCGTGCGACCGACTTTGGCGGCCAGCACCGGATCGAGCGCCGGATCGACGATCGACGCCATTTGATCAACGCTCAAGCCGTGTGGCACGTCGGCCAGCAGGGGCACATCGAGCTCCTCTTCGATGCTGGCAATGACCTCGTCGGCAAACGCAGTATTCGGATCGATACGATTGGCAATCCAGCCGATCAGTTTGCAGCCGTCAGCGGCGATCGCTTGCGCGCTCAGCAAGGCGTGATTGATGCAGCCCAGGCGAATGCCCACCACCAGGATCACCGGAATATTCAATGCGCGCACCAGATGTGCCTGCATCGTCGAGTCCGAGAACGGCACCGCCCAGCCGCCGACGCCTTCGACGACCAGCAGATTCGCCGAGTACGACAAGGCCTGATGTGCCGCCTGCAGACGTTCCAGTTCGATGCTCACCCCGGCATGGCGTGCAGCAATCTGCGGCGCGATGGGCTCTTCCAAAGCATACGGATTCATCAGCGCGAGATCGGGGGTCGGTGTGGTCGAGTAGGCGCGCAGCAAGTCCGCGTCTTCGCTATGCCACTGCCCTCCTTTGAATACACATCCGCTCGCCACCGGTTTCATGCCATAGGCCTTCAGCGGACGCCGCCGGGCCGCCAGCAACAGTGCACAACTGATCCGGGTCTTGCCGACACTGGTGTCGGTGCCGCTGATGAAGACCGAACACGCGCCCGGCACACTCATCGTTTCGGCTCCGGCCCGGCCAGCCGCACAGCCAGCGGCGCGATGACAGAGCTGAGGAAATAGACAAACCCGGGCAAGGCGCCCCAGATCGGCGCCATGCCTTCGCGCAGGCACAAGGCAGTCGTCAGCGACGCCGCACCGACCAGCACTTGACCGCGCCAGATATGCAGATGCACCCGGCTCAGCCAAAGCTCGTAGGCACTCAGCTGCAAAACCTGGCGGCGGGCAATGGCATGTTGATAGAGCAGGCTGATGCACAGCGACATCGTCATCGCGGCGATCGCGTAGACGGCGAAGGTCACCTGCAGATCGAACATCGAATCGATGCGAAATTCCGAGGGAAGATAGCCGCGGCTGATCCAACCGAAGAAGGTACTGAACAGGATGCGCAGTGGAAAAACGTAGATCAGGACGAGGAAAACCAGGAGCAGGCTGAGCACCGTGGTCTGACGGTCATCGAGCCCATAGCGGCGGCTCCAGCGATGGTGCGCATCCCAATGCACCGCCATGAAGACAAAACTGACCGCGTAGGCCGGGATATTTTTCAGTGTTGCCACCAACTCGGCGCTGGAGGCAGGTATGCGCTCCAATTTGATGATCAACAGCGTAATCGCGAACGCGAAGGCCGCATCGACAAAGCTCTCAGTGCGGGTTACCTGGTTTCCGCGCTCGCGAAATCCGTCGGTGCTGGCCATGACGCTACCCTCTGTAGTCCCATCGAGTAACAGATTAGCTCAGCTCCGGCACTGGTATACTGCCGGTTCTTGGCTGCAAGCCCGCAGCAAGGCGGGAACCGATCATGTTCGAATCCACACCCCTCAGTGGCGACAAGGCAGAAGCCTATCGCGACTTGCTGGATCAGGCACGCGGACTGCTCGCCGGCGAGACCGACAAGACCGCGCTCGCAGCCAATTTCTCCGCACTGGTATTCAATGCCCTGCCCGGTCTGAACTGGGCGGGATTCTATTTCTTTGATGGCGTCGAATTGGTGGTCGGTCCATTCCAGGGCAAACCCGCCTGCGTGCGCATTGCGCTCGGCAAGGGCGTTTGCGGTACGGCCGCGGTGACCCGGCGCAGCCAAATGGTCGCCGATGTTCATGAGTTTCCCGGCCATATCGCCTGCGATATCGCCTCGCGCTCGGAAATCGTCGTGCCCCTCTACGCCGGCGACCGCCTGATCGGCGTCTGGGACGTCGACTCGCCCCTGGTCGAGCGCTTCGACCATGAAGATCAGACCGGAATGGAAGCACTCTGCCGCGTCTTCATGCACGCGCTGTACCCTCAGTTGCAGGAGATGGCTGCATGAGCACCGCACCGAAGATTCGCAATGTGGGTCCTAAGAGTGCCGCTTGGGCGATTCGGGAATTGTCGAACCGACCCCAGGAGGTTCGACCCGATGAGCGCCCGGCAGGGATGCCGGGCCGGGTCGCTGCACCAGGGAGGGTTGCTGCATGAGCACCGCACCGAAGATTCGCAATGTGGGACCCAAGAGCGCTGCATGGTTGAGGCAAGTCGGCGTTCGCACCGAAGCCGAAATCCGCGAACTTGGTTCGATGGAAGTGTTCATGAAGGTCAAGAAGGCCGGCTTCAAGCCGAGCCTGAACCTGCTGTATGCACTTGAAGGCGCAGTGCAGGATTGCCACTGGACTGCGCTGAGCGACGAGTGCAAGAGCGCGTTGGTGCTGGAAGTGAGTGCCCGCGAAGAAGACAAGGGCCCCAAGAGCTGGGGCTGGTGGCGACCGGGCAAGGGCACCGCCAAGGTACATACCGAGAATATGGAGCCCGAAGGCGGCAATTCATCCGATTCGAGTGGACAATCCGATGGCGAGGACGACCACGGCGTACGCGAACTCGGCGAACCAAGCTTTGGTGGCGGAGATGGTTTCCGCGACGATTGACCGCGAACAACCGCATCATGGATGGCCATGCCGCGCCCCGCGCGCTCCGATTGCAGATCGATGCGGTTCACTGCGTTCACCACATCCTACGGCTGCTCCTGCTGTACCGCGTTGCGTAGGCGATCGGCCAGGGCCTGTGCTTCGTCGATGGGAAGATACGGAACAGACAGACCGATGCTGGTGTACCTGGCCCCCGCGGTATCCACCGAAACCGTGTGCATGCCACGTTGGCGGTCGAACGGTGTATGCGAAATCGCCAACGTCTGTGCTTTGCCGATGGGCGCGACGGTCCAGCGTCGATGCAGCCAGCCGGCGCGGAACGCGATGAAGTTTTCATCGCAGGCATAGGCCGCAAACCGCGCCCAGCCACGCGCATAGCGCCATGCAATCAGGATGACCAGCACCGCCACGAGCGCGGACCAGGGGCCGAGCAGGAAGATCGCCGGCGCCGACAGCAGGACCAGCCACCAGAATGCAGTCAGCTTGAAAATTCTTCGCCAGGCCAACGGATGCAGGGGCTTCCACTCAAGCCGGGCCAGGTCCAGTCCCGGCACCACGCGCGCGGCGATGACTTCGATCTCTGCCTCGGTTGCGATGGGCGCCAACCAACGCAGGCGCATGGACTGCTGTTCGCCATTGGCTTCGGCCTGGGCGCCCGCTGCCACTTCACAACTCAACCAGCGCCGACCCAGCAGGCGGGCAAGCAGCGACTCGCCGATGATCAGACGCTGGATTTTGTCGCGGCGCGCACTGGCTACATGGCGGGTCAGCAATCCCGCCTCGGTCGATAGTCGCTCGGCGTCGCCACTGAGGCGGAAACCATGAAAGGTGCGCACGGCCATCAGCACGGACAGCAATTTGACTACCAGCCAGAGCAGCATCAGCACAGCGAGTCCGGCCAGTATCGTCAGTGACCAGCTGGCCACGGCGTGGCTCCAGGTGCCAAAAAGCTCGGCCACCGTGCGATAGATTTCGCGACTCGGATTCCGGCCGTCGTCGGCAAACTGCCAGAGCACCGCGGCCATCGCACCGATTGCCACCCAGCCGCGGTCATTGAGCAAGCCGAGCCGGATCAGGTCGCCATTGCCCACTTCGTGCCAGGCCGGAGTGACCTCATCGGGCAGCGCATCGGCCGACTGCCCATCAGCAGGGCGATGACGCAGCACGCGTTCGAGTTCCGCGGCGGCTTCCAGGGTGATCACGCTCATGATCGCCTCCGGCTCGCTCCCGCCGGCCGACTCAAGCCGAAGCTCGGTCACATCGAACAGCCGATGCAGCAGGTTGCGCTTCTGCACGATGTTCTGGATGCGCGCAAACGGAACATGGCGTTCGGTACGCGAAAAGATGCCGGAACGCACATGGAGTTCAGTCGCGCCGATCAGGTATCGGAAGCGCGTACTTTGAACGAAGGCGTACAACGCGAACACAAATGCGCCGACCACACCCCACCACATCCAGCTGTCGCCACGGCCGAACACGACCAGTGCGATCAGGGGTAAGACCATCGAACGCAGTTGACCGAGCAGGGCAAACAGCCAGGACAAGGGATGCAGACGACGCTCATGCATCGGGCCGGCTGTTTCGGCACGATCTACCGGAGAATCAGACACCGTCGTGCCCGTGGCGGCCGAGCATTTCATCACGTAGCCAGACCGCATCGGCATGAATGAGACCGTCAATCTCGATCTCGCCATGGCTCGCCCCAGCGGTGAAGACCTTCAGGCTCGCCAATCCATAGCGCCGCGCGATCGGCCCCTGTTGGACTTCGGTGTGCTGGATGCGCGAGCGTGGCACGAAAGTCTCGCTGCGCCACCAGACGCCCCGGTCAACCCAGAGCCCATCGCTGAGCAGGCGGCAACGGAAACGCGCCACATAGACACGTCCGTACAGCAGCACGTAGGCGATGATCGCGGCACCGACGATGGATGCCAACGACGCCACGAGCCAATGATCGGCGAAGATCGAGATCACAAAGGCGATCAGCACAGCCGGCACCACAAACACCAGGGCGCCCCAGAACCAGATATTGAGCAGTTGCGGGTGCAGACTGAGTACGCGTGCAGTTGCCAGACCGGGATCAACTGGCGTTGGCAACATGTCGACCGCAGCTGCAACGGGTTCCGCTTCGGGGCTGTTCATGGCGCAATGTTAGCGAGCCTTCGGCGGCAGCGCCCATGACAGCTGTAAGCCGTCGGTCCGGTGCGCGACCCGCGGGCCGCGCACCGGGATGGAATCATTCCAGCGTGAACCACTGCACCTCGACGCGTCGATTCAAATCGCTGTCGCTACCGGACGGCTCTTCCCAGCCACGGCCGACCATCTCGATGCGGTCGGTGGCGATGCCAGGATATTTCTTCAGCAGGGCATCACGCACCGATTGCGCACGCTGACGCGACAGTTCCATCGCATTGAGGGCCATGCTGCGCACCAGGGTCTGGCCGCCCTGCTTCTCGAACTCCGCCACGCGGGCATTGTCGACGTGGCCACGCAACACAACGACTGAGCCCGGACTCACCTGCAAGAAGCCTTTGATCGTGTCGAGGAAGTCCTGGTTCTGCTTGGCCTCGCGGTCGAGCGCGGCGGAATTGGGCTCGAAGAAAAAGCGGATGTCCTTGCTGAGCAGGGCATCGCCTTCGAGCGAAACACCACGACCGGTCTTGATCGGCGCAATCGCGATGGTCTGGCTGGCGAATGCCGGTTCCTTGACGAGTGCGTTCAGATACTGGGTATCAATGAATCGCGCTGGATCGGCGGGATTCTTGATGATGCGGCCATAGGCCAGCACCGAGGACTGGAAAATACCGGAGAACGAACCGGCGGCGTCGATGGTTCCCTCGAAGAAGGCGCGGTTCTCTGGCAGATTCGACAGATGCACCTTGCTCAGCTCGTCGCGACTTTCTTCATCGGTCCATTTGAACGCCTTGGACACGATACCGACATACTGCGCCTGCTCATCACGCAGCAG
>JAYSZM010000194.1:0-11834 GCA_043738015.1 Lysobacterales bacterium | reverse complement strand
ATCGCCAGCGATCTCGGCCCTGCGCGGGTCGGTCAGCACGACAGCAGCCCGGTATTCGGTGGCGGTGTCGCCATCAACAGCGATGGCGATCTCGCCTTTACCGCCGGCCTTCATCCCGATGGCAACAACCAGATCGAATGGGGCACCGGCGTCTACATTGCCTATGCCGAGCAATTCACTCTGTTCGCCAACGGATTCGAGTAGCTCCGATCAGAGCGCACAACCGGCGTGAAGCCGGTTGGCGCGATCGATTGGTTGCGAAACCCGCGACTTCGAATCATTCGATACTACTTGCGATCGACTTCAGGCTCGTCCTGCTGTTGCTGCAGCGACCGTTGGTCTACGAAACCTGCGGGCATCGGCCCTTGCACCCATTCCTGACGTTGCCGCGCCTGGAACTGCACATTCTCCTCATAGCCGACCGGCGGCGGCGCGGCGTATTGGGAATAGCGACGCGTATCGCCCGGACCCCAGACCGGATCGTTGCCGAAGCGGTGGTCCTGGAAGTTCAACCGCTTGGCCATCACCCGATAGGAGAACGCTGCGTTGGACTGTCCGCCGTTGCGCTCCTTCACATCGAAACTCGTCGTGCCCGGCGTGACAAAGACTTCCTGCGATTCGCCTTCCATCTGGATGAAGACGCGCAGCGGATGGCCACGATCGATCACCACCGTTTCCATGAACATCGCATCGAGCAGAACCGTCGCCTTGCCGCCGACCAGTTGCGCGCCACCGATGTCTTCAAACCAGACCTCGGGACTCTCGGTCGCATACAGCAGCTGGTTGCCCTTGCTGGTACCGACCGACGCCGACTTGGTGCCATTGGCAATGACGTGATTGCCATTGAAGTAGCCCGAATAGTTCGAGTTGTTGGCGCGCCAGCCGACCACCGCAACGTCATTGTTGCCAGTCATTAGCCCGCCGCCAAAACCGAGCCCATAAACGCCGATACCAAACGCGGCCGCGTTGTAGTCGCCAAGCACACCGATGTGCTGGTTGCCTGACGCAGCCTGATGACTGCCATAAACTCCGGCACCGCCGGTAGCCACAGTCGAGTTGAGTCCGCGCACACCGGCACGTGTAGCGGTGGTATTGGTGCCGGTGTAGTTACCCAAGACACCGGCGCCATTGCCAGAACCCGAATAGACACCCAGCATTCCCGAGAAATTGGTCGTGCTGGCAGCCTGCACCTCACCGTAAACTCCAGCGCCGTTGAATGCCGAGTATCCGCTGAGGGGAAATGGGTTTATTACGTTCCCGAGCGCCGTCATCTGATCACCAGCGAAGGGGCTGGCAATACCTCCGTAAACAAAATTACCCGCATTGCTGATGCGACCGCGGACCACATTATTGGTCATCAGATCGACCGATTGATTGCTGGTCGTTCCGAAGTTTTGCGTCGCCGTCGTCGCATTGGCGCCCACCCGCCACACGGCTTGGGGCGATGTCTGTGTTCCGGAAGTATCGGTCACCGATACGGTACCCACTGCATTGACAGCGACCGCGCTGACCGAACCGCCAGCGCCGGCGGCGCCAGTCGCTCCGGTTGCGCCAGTTGCGCCAGTTGCGCCTGCTGTGCCGGGCGTGCCGGGCGTGCCCATCGGACCGGGATCGCCGGTGGCGCCGGTCGGACCCGTTGATCCGGTAACACCGATTGGACCAGTGGCGCCGGTTACTCCAGTCGCGCCATTCGGGCCGATGGGACCGGTTGATCCCGTTGATCCGGTAACACCGATTGGACCAGTGGCGCCGGTGACTCCGGTCGCGCCATTCATTCCTGCAACGCCCGTTGCTCCGGTGGCACCCGTTGATCCAGTCGCGCCGATTGGTCCGATTGGGCCAGTGGCTCCGGTTGCGCCATCCAATCCTGCAACACCCGTCACGCCGGTGGCGCCCGTGGATCCCGTGCTTCCCGTTGCCCCAGTCGGACCAGCAACGCCGGTTGCGCCAGTGGCACCTGTGGGTCCGGCAACACCCACCGGACCGCCGGCACCGGTTGCACCTGTGGCGCCGGTCGCACCCGTTGGCCCGACCGGAATCGCCGCGCAACGTCCGAGCTGGCCGCTCGCGGTATCAAAGCAGAGATATTCTTCTTCACCGACCGCAGCGGGCAAGGCCGGAATCACCACCGAGCCGTTGTCATTGACGCGCAAGCGCACCACCGCGCCCGATTGACTGATCACCTCGAAGCCATCGCCCGGCGCCAACTGCGCCTCGATATCAGCAGCCGATGCCGCAGCACCGAACAGAGCAAGCTGCAGCGCCAGGCTGAGCGGATGACGAAGCATGGAGATCGGGCGCATCAGGAAATTCCTCGTGTCATCGAACGCAATTGGGTCAGGGCGATTCCGGCCATCAGCAGCAACAGACTGACCAGGGCCCACGGTGTAAGGGTCGGGATCGGCGCGTACTCTTCACCGCCGAGAAAGCGCGGCGTATTGCCGCGATCAATACTGTTGTAGAACGCTGGCGCCTGCGGCGCGAGGAATTGACTGTTCGGCTGTGCACCGACATCGATGGCATCGACGCGATCAACCGATTGCGTGCCACCCGGCGATAGCGCCAGATAACTCAGCGCCGTTGCGGCGCTGCTGCGGATCACCAGTCGCTGGGCACCACCGATCAGATCGAGTGCGCTGCTGATGAACTGGGTGCCGCCTGCGGGCAACACCAAAGTGTGTGCGGCCGAGGTCTGCACCGAGAGACGATTGAACTGGTGATTGCCGGTGAGCCGTGACTCAGCGCTACCGCAGCCATCACCGATCCGCACCGTGCCGAGCTGAGGCAACAGATTGCCCGCCGCCGTCAAATCACCGCTCAGCGCAATCAATCCGCTGCCGCCGAGTAGGGAACCGGCTACCGCCAGATGGCGCATGCCCTGCAGCGCACCGGTGCCGATATCGAGCGTGCCCTCGATGCGAATGTCGCGGCAACCGGCCTCGATCACCGAACTGCCCATCGACAATTGCGCACCGCTGCCAACGACCAGCTGTTGGGCTGATGACACCGAAGAAAAAACAGCAAGCAACAGCACGGCGCAGGCTCGCGCCCGCCTCGATCTCATACCCATTGATTCGCCCCTGTGGCGTTGCCTGCATCAAACGATGCCAACGGAGCGTCGCAGTTCGCCCTGTCGATGTAAACCCGGCAGGGCGTGTCCAGCAACAATTGTTTCCACAACAATCGCTGGGTGCGCAGTGAATTGATCCGATTGCGCCCCTCTCGACCGCGCCAAGGCAACCGCCCGAATTGCCCACCGCCGAGGTCTACGATCAACGCGAACACGCAGACCCACTCGCCGCTTCGATCCGCAAGCCTGCACCTGTGCCGCCTTGCCATCGCCGTGGAAGAAATCGTCCTGCCGCGCTGCCCTGGCTCTGGCTCTGGCTCTGGCTCTGGCTCTGGCTCTGGCTCTGGCTCTGGCTCTGCCGTTGCCGTTGCCGTTGTAGAGCGGGGCTTGCCGCGCTGCTCGTGTTCTTGATCTTTGTAGAGCGTGGCTTGCCGCGCTGCTCGTGTTCTTGATTTTTGTAGAGCGTGGCTTGCCGCGCTGCATTTGATTTTTCAAACGAAGAGATCAAAGACAGCGGGGCCAGCCCCGCTCTACGACCAAGGGGGCGCTCACCAGGACGGCTGGCCACAGCCGATCGCCTCGCGTATCAGACGCAGACAAAGCCCGCATCCTCGAACATGCCGGATTCACAGCCAACAAACCTTCAGCCCTGCATCGCCACATAGCCGCCGGTTATGATCAGACCGGCAATCACATTCCGGGGAGATCGCTATGGCTGAGCGGGAACGTGCACGAATGCAACTTGCGATCGGTGTCGGGTTCGCCTTCGCAGGCGCCGGGCTGATCCTGATCGCAGCCCCGCACTTCCGGGAAATGTTCAATGCCTTCGGTGCCGAACTACCCCTGCTTTCCCGGCTGCTGATCATGCATAGTCCGATAGCACTGATCATGCCCGTCGTAGTCATCGCGATTGCGCTGGGTTGGCCCAGACGCGAGCAACGTCCGATGGCCGCGCTGATTGCCGGCCTGGCCATGTTTCTGATCAGCCCGGTGCTGCTGTTCTTCGCGGCGTACTGGCCGATTTTTCGACTCGCGGCGACCCAATGATTCGCTATCGTGAGCGCGAACGCGCAAGCTGATCCACCTCACCCAGCGAACTACTCAACCAGGAGCCTCACCGTGAATCGGGAAGATATCGCCGTCGTCGCCCTCCGGCTGTTCTTGCTGTTGATGATCTTCCAGTTGATCGCCGGTATTCCGGGTGGCCTGCAATCGGCGCAAGAATTGGGCGATCCGCTGTCAAGGGCCGTGTTCGCCGCCTACGTCGTACTCAGTCTGGTGCTCTACGCCTTCCTATGGATTTTCGCGCTCTTCGTTGCGCGGAAATTGCTTCCGGTAATGCGCGAGCCGCGCAGCGACCTCGCGGTGGACCCATCGATCGCGTTCTCGCTCGGCCTGACCCTGATTGGCCTCTGGTTCCTCGCCAGTGGGCTGATCGATCTCAGCTACTGGCTCACCCTGCTACTCAAATTCCAGCAGGCAGGCGAACAACCGTTCCCTTGGGCTCCCGTAGATCGCGCAAACTTTGTCGCCACGCTCGTGCAGATCGCACTCTCCATCTGGTTGATCCTCGGCAATGCAGGCATCCGCCGGCTGATCTTCAAGTTTCGCTATGGTGAACAGCCGCAGGCGTCGGAGTAGCGCCCCGCTACGATGCTCGATCCGATCAGCCTGCGATTGCAGTTCAGTGGCAGAGATGTTCTGGTCAGTACTCGCTGGACGGGTGCGCAATCGGAAGTGCGCTAGTACTCGAGATGGATGTCTTCGGCCTCATCTGTGCCGCCAGGCACGCCATCGGCGCCC
Organism: Lysobacterales bacterium; assembly: GCA_043738015.1. Taxonomy (GTDB): domain Bacteria; phylum Pseudomonadota; class Gammaproteobacteria; order Xanthomonadales; family Ahniellaceae; genus 0-14-3-00-62-12. The sequence goes on along the minus strand of JAYSZM010000194.1, from coordinate 6,961 downwards.
AGCCCACTGAGGGAACAGCGCAGGCCGTCCGGGGAGCGTTCGTACAGAATCGCTCTGCCCCAGCGATCCAGCAAATCCTGCGGCCGGGCGTACGGGCCATGCCAATCCGGGGCCGAGCTCATCACCAGCTCACTCAGGGTCTCGGGACAAAGACCGGTATCCAACCGGTACAACTCGATCTTCGCGCCCATCGCCAAGTACCTCATGTGTGGATGGCTTGACTTCGCATTGAGCTGCCTCCTCGTGGAATCCACCGAGACGGCGACCAGCAGCAGCACGATGGCAAACACTGCCAGCAGATGTTTCATGACTTGGCCAATTGCGTTCTGCAAGCGCGAATCGGCCCGAGACGCGTCGACGAAAGGTAGCTGTGAGATCGATCCCCCTCGTCCAAATGCTCAGGCCCTCCAAATTCAAGCGTAGTATCCCCGGCATATCCATCACCACCGGACTTGCCATCGGCGCCAAAGCTGCTCAATGCAAAACCTCCAGCGATGGGATCAGGCGTGTACACAAAGCGATTGCCGTAGGGATCCAGGAGGTCTTGCGGTTTGGCGTAAGGCCCGTTCCATTCGGGTAGCGAGCTTTGCAATAGATCATCCAGACCTCCCGGCAGACACCCTACGTCGAGGACGAACAACTCCAGTTTGGAGCCCAGCGCATGAAGTTTCGCGGTGCGCGCATAGCTGCGATGGGGCGGAGCCGAAGACAACGACCCCCAAACAACTGCAAGCACAACCACGACAGCACCAAGGCCAGCGACCAATACCTTCATCCGACTCGGGCCTGTTCTGCAGTTTTGACGTTGCTTCGACCACGGCGCATCTTGGGAGGTTCCAACAATCCCAAGCGCATTCCTGTGAGTCGCGCTGATCCACGCTCAGGGGGCTAGCTGACGGCACGGCAACGACGCCGACGATCATCGCTCCGCACGCGTCAGCGATTTCCAATCACGCAACCATGACCCCCGGCCCAGGCCAGCCAGCGCAGCCACTGCCATCATCAGGCCCATCTACACAGGGCCGACCTATGCGCCAGTTCGCCACACTCTTGTTGTTGCTGGTCGGTACGGTCGTTGCCGAGCCCACGGTCGAGCCGCTGCACAAGGATCTGTATTGGCTGCCGGGGAACTTTGTGCCCGGACGACAGCCGGATGGCAATACGGTGCTTATTCGCGGCGATACCGGCTGGATCGTGGTCGATACCGGGCGACATGCCGAGCACAGCGGGCGTGTGCTGAACTTCGTGCAGGCGAGCAAGCTGCCGATCGCGGCCATCATCAATACCCACTGGCATCTCGACCACGTCAGCGGCAATCCCATGCTGAAGCAGGCCTACCCCGAGTTGCGCGTGTATGCGAGCGCAGGAATCAAGACAGCGATGCGTGGGTTCCTCGCCAATTATCGAAAGGAGCTGCAAGCTCAGTTGCTCAATCCTCCCAATGCCGAGGCCGCGGAATCCTGGCAGCGCGAAATCGCCCGCATCGATCTCGGCGACGCCTTGTATCCCGACACGGTGGTTGCCGAATCCAAAACGCTTTCGCTTGCCGGTCGCAGCATCGCCATAAACCTGAGCGCGCACGCTGTTACCGAGGCTGATCTCTGGCTCTTTGATCCTGAGACACGCAGCCTGATCGCCGGCGATCTGGTCACCCTGCCGGTTCCTTTTCTCGACACCGCCTGTCCGGCACATTGGCGTGAAGCGCTCGATGGATTGGCAGACACGCGATTTCGCACCTTGATTCCCGGGCATGGTGATCCGATGAGCCGGCGCCAGTTCAAGCGCTATCAAAGGGGTTTCGGCCGTTTGCTCGATTGCACTGCCAGCGATGCCGGCGCGACCCACTGCAGCGATCAATGGCTGCACGATCTCGGTGATCTGATCAAGCCACCCGAGCATTCTTTCACGCGGCAACTGCTCGACTACTACATCAACCAGATTCTGCGCGGCGATCCCGAACGCATAGCCAAGCTATGCGCGTGAGCACTCGATCGCGGTCGCTGAACTTCGGCAGCGGCAGACTTCTGCTGAATGCCGGGGACTGATAGCGCGCGAGACAGGCATCGGCGAAGCTTTGCAGACGGGCATCGTCGGCACGAGCGCCAACATCCAAGCCAGCCGCAGCCGGATGCCGAAGCCCGTCATCCTGGCGCCCGAGTTCGTGTCGGACTCCAGTTGCGCATGCCGCCTATTCCTCAGCATGCATGCTGCATGTACGCGCCCGCGGTTCTGCGGCGCGCCCGAGCCAACGGAGTATGCGATGAATTCGAACAACCGGACGGCGACCTTTCTGCTTTGCCTGCTGGGCACCGCCTGCTTGATCCCTGGACCGGTTTCTGCAGAAACATTCCGAGTCGGCATCGGCTCCGGTTGCACCCACGCAAACGCTGCGGCGGCCATCGCCGCGGCGGTCGGCAATGGTCCGGACGGGGACCTCATTCGGATCAATGCCGGCACCTACTCTGCGCAAGCACTGGTTGTCGAAGATCATTCACTGAATATCACTGGCGGCTTTGCCGACTGCTTGGAGTCCACGCCGACCGGCGCGCCGACCATCCTCAGCGGCGCCGGCAACGGTGCGCTTCCAGTGATGTCGGTCAGCGCGCCCGGCGCGATCCAAAGGACGTTTGGCCTGACCAAGCTTAGTCTCGCCAACGGCAACGCCGGTGGGCTGCGCGCAATTGGCAACCTGCAGATGTACATGGCTGGCGTAACCATCACCAACAACAGCGCGGTCGAGGGCGGCGGAATCTATGTGCAGGGGAGCTCGAGCCAGACCGCACCGAACATCCAGATTGGCGGCTACCAATCGGAGCCAAGCCGCATCGTCAACAACAGCGCCACTCGCGGTGGCGGTATCCACCTGGATGCCTTTGGCTTTGCGAGCATTAGCGATGCGCGAATCGCCAACAACACGGCGAGCGTCGGCGCTGGCATCTACCTCAGCGGATCGGGCGTTCAGGCATCCCTGGCCGGCCTCCCTGGTGCATCATCGCTGAGCGGCGTTCGCGACAATACCGCTTCGATGGACGGCGGCGGCGTCTATCTGCAGTCCGGTGCCAGCTTGAGCGCGGCCAGGTACTTCGCGGCGTCTCCAGTAGCGCTCATTGCTGGCAACAGCGCGGGTCGCAATGGTGGTGGTGTCTACATGTCGAACGGCGGCAACAGCCTTTTGGGCTACAACCTTTACCTGCAGAACAACACCGCCGGCACCAGCCAGAATGGTAACGGCGGCGGTATCTACATGACTGCGGGCAATGGCGCGCTGTTGGCCGATGGTGGAGAAATTACGACCTGCGGCCGACCCGAAGCCTGTGTATCGATCGAAAACAATCGGGCGGGAATCAACGGATTCACTGGGGCTGGTGGTGGCGTCTACGTGCTCGGCGGCGCGGCATTCACCGCGTTCAACGCGCGTGTGACGGGCAACACCGCGCAATTTGGTGGCGCCGCCTATGCCATCGGATCCAACGCCCAGCTCAGATGGGTCAGCTCGGTGATCGAGAACAATGGCGGCGCCGGCCGCAGCTTTCAGCTGGAGGGCGGCGCAACCCTGCGCCTGCACGGAACCACGCTCGGCAACGACAACTCGAGCCAGGGCATCATCGGCTTGAGCGGTGGCAATGCCCAGATCGATACCAGCATCATCTACGATCCCGGCGCCGTGATCCTGACCCGCGCTGCGATGACCAGCAACACGGTCAACAGCAACTGCGTACTCGCGCACGCGAACTACACCTCGGACACGGGTTCGACCATGGTCGGCAATCCGCTCTTCACCGACGCAGCAAGTGGCGACTACAAGCTGCAAGCCGGCAGCCCTGCCATTGACGCCTGCGCCACCTCGGTGCTCACGACTGCGGACACCGACTACAGCGAATACCCGCGCGGCTCCGATATCCCCAATGTGCCCAACGCGCCCGGGCCATTTGATCTCGGTGCGTTCGAGGTGCAGGCAATTCTGTTCGCTGACAGTTTCGAATAGCGGCGAAATTCCAAGGCCAGGGCTTCGCACCAAACAGGCCAATCCCCGGGCGCGGCCACCCGACCTGGCCAGCTCAAGCGAGCCCGGCCACCGCATTGCTGCTCACCAGGCCAACATCGTCTCCGATCAGGCCGACGCATGCGGGTCTCGAAATTGCGCGCGGGGATCGGCGGAATTTTGCCATTCCGCCGAGGTAGGATATCGCCGGCGCTGCCAGCCATTGCGAAGGACCTGCTTCGTAGATTGGCTGAAGTGCAGCTCGTCGCCGGGCGCAAGACGGCGTGGACCCAGCCTTCGCGAACCGGCGCCGGCGCGAGCAATAAGCGTATTGGTGCCGCCAACCCGATGGTTCGTGGCTTTTCTTTGAGCGAATGCGGGAGTGGTGATGGCTTCGAGCAATCGATTGACGGTGTGGATTCTGGTCGGTGTGGGCTTGGGTCTGTGCGTCGGTTTCGCACTGAACCTGTGGAGCGCCGACACGACGCCTTGGGTCGATGGATTCGGCCTGGTGACCACGATGTTTCTGCGCCTGATCAAGATGGTGATCGGCCCGTTGGTGTTTGCGACGCTGACCGTAGGCATCGCCAAGATGGGTGATGTCGGAGCCGTCGGACGCGTCGGCCTGAAGTCGATGGCCTGGTTCTTCGGTGCGTCGCTGGTATCGCTTAGCCTGGGCCTGCTCCTGGTGAACTTCTTCCAGCCCGGAGTGAATCTCGGCATTGAATTGCCGGGCGCCGACGCGACCAGTGGCGTGGTCGTCAGCGGACTGTCGATGCAGGAATTCATCGCACATCTGGTCCCGGTCAGCATCGCCGACGGCATGGCAAGAAACGAAATCCTGCAAATTGTCGTGTTTTCCATCTTTTTTGGCGTCGCCTGCGCCAGCGTCGGCGAAAAGGCCAAGGTCCTAGTCGACGCGCTCGAAGGCGTTTCCTACGTAATGCTGAAGGTCACCGGCTTTGTGATGTGGTTTGCCCCGCTCGCCGTGTTCGCGGCCGTTTCCGCGGCCATTGCGCGAAGCGGATTCAAGGTCCTTGAGACCTACGGAATCTTCATGGTCGAGTTCTATATCGGCATCGTTCTGTTATGGGCACTCTTGTTTATCGCTGCATTCGTCGTGCTGCGCGGGCGTGCACTGCGCCTGTTCGCCGCCGTACGCGAACCCACCTTGCTCGCCTTCGCCACCGCATCCAGCGAAGCGGCCTATCCGAAGACGCTGGCCCAGCTGGAGCGCTTCGGCTGCTCGAATCGGGTCGCGTCCTTCGTGCTGCCCTTGGGCTATTCGTTCAATCTCGATGGCTCGATGATGTACTGCACCTTCGCCGTTGTGTTTATCGCCCAGGCCTACGGCATCGACATGTCGCTGGGGCAACAGATCACCATGCTGCTGATCCTGATGCTGACTTCCAAAGGTATGGCGGGCGTGCCACGGGCCTCGCTCGTCGTGATCGCCGCGACCTTGGCGCAGTTCAATATTCCCGAGGCAGGCCTGCTGCTGTTGCTTGGCGTGGATCACTTTCTGGATATGGCGCGATCGGCAACCAATGTCATCGGCAACAGCGTGGCGACCGCCGTCGTTTCCAAATGGGAAGGCCAACTTCGCTCTGAAGACGAGGTGGCCGCGGATCTGGAAAGCGCCCTGGATCCGAGCTTGCCGCATGGCCACCCGGAGCCGCCCGGCGAGAAAAATACGGGGTAAAAGCTGCGGCTACGCGCTTGCGCTCAGCTCACCAGAACCTGAAATCCTGATAGCCCCGCCAAGCCTGGGCTGAAGAGATTCCGTAGGATTCGGTAAGCAGTCGAACCGCGCCCCAAAAGGTGTCACGGAACGGCGGCACGAAAAACAGCAGGAGCAGCAAGATCCAGATTGCGTAGCGACCGTATTGGTCCCAACGCGCACGGGTTGCCACTGACAGATGCGGCGACAGGGCGCCATAGCCATCGAAGCCCGGTATCGGCAGCAGATTCAGCACCACCGCGCTTGCCTGCAGCAGCGCAAGAAACGCCAGCGGCGGAGCGAACAGGCTTTCGCCGACCGGGGTCAGATTCAGCACGGCCGAAATTACCAACAGCAGAAAGAGATTCGCCGCCGGCCCAGCCAGCGAGACCGCGCTCTCGCGATTTGCCGACTTGAGCTTGCTGCGATCGATATAGACCGCCGCACCCGGCAAACCGATGCCGCCGAGCATCAGGAACACCACCGGCAGAATCACCGAGTTCACCGGATCAAGGTACTTGAGCGGATTCATGCTCAGGTAACCCTTCTCCTTGACGCTGGTATCACCACCGTCGTATGCCACCCAGGCGTGCGCGAACTCATGCAGGCACACCGAAAATATCCAAAGAAACATGACAAGCACAAAGGTCAGCATGGCGTTGCTCGAAAGAATGGCGAAGCCGGCAAGAGCGATCGGCGACCGAGGGTAGTCAAAAGCGCGGCGGCTGGATAGCGCCGCCCAGGCTGGATCATGGGCCGGCGACACCAGCCGCCATCGGTGCCGGCTCCTGTTGCCCATCAACGACGGCTACTGACACCACGCTGTCAGTAGCACTGTCCGAGGATGTCGGCACGCCAAAAGGCGTCATTCAGAGGATGGAACATGAAAAACAATGCAGCTTCCTGGTTTGAAATTCCGGCGACCGACCTCAAACGCGCCGCCACGTTCTACGCCAGCATCATCGGTCAGGCACTCAGTGTGGAGCAGATGGGACCGCAACAGATGGCGGTGTTTCCGCACAATCGAGATTCGGGCGTCGGTGGCTGTATCACGACCGCCGATTATCTGAAACCAAGCGACAGCGGCAATGTGATCTATCTCGTGGTCCACGGCGACCTCGACGCCGCACTCGCGCGCGCGCAGCAGGCCGGCGCCAAGGTCGTGCACGACAAGACGGCCCTGCCCGGCGACATGGGCCACTACGCGCACATCATCGACAGCGAAGGCAACCGCATCGGATTGCACGCTGCCTGATCAA